>JANTFH010000038.1 GCA_024763535.1 Thermodesulfobacteriota bacterium | reverse complement strand
AGGGTATCACCGGGCAACACCGGTTTGCGGAAACGAGCCTTATCGATGCTCATGAAGAAAATTTTGGTGTCGGAGTCGGCATCACCGGCTCTGAGGCCCAGGTTATCCAAACCGAAAATCCCGGCTACCTGAGCCATGGCTTCAATTATCAATACCCCGGGCATCACCGGAAAGTTGGGGAAGTGGCCACCGAAAAAGGGCTCATTATAACTGACATTCTTAATCCCGACAATATTTTTGCCGGGATTAAGCTCAAGAATTTTATCAACAAGCAGGAACGGGTAGCGATGCGGCAGATATTTCATGATCTGCTGGATATCCATTAATGATGAAGACATGTCTGATCCTATTTTTTCTGGTTGGCAGCAGCCCATTTATCGTAGGCTTTAATCAGTTCATCGCTGACATCATAACCGTCGTCGGCAAAGATGATGCCGCTGCGTTTTTCAAGAATAAGCTGATATTTACCTTTCTTGCCGAATTCCGAGGTTACAACCTCAAGTTCTTTCAGCATCTTTTTCAGGAATTCTCCCTCCAGGGCTTTCATATCTTTCTCGGAGTCGGAGACGAAGATTTTGAAATCGCGAACTTTTTTCTGATAAGTGGTCTCTTTTTCCTTGCGTTTCTCAGGACTCAACATCATTCCCTGACGCTCGAGCTCTTCCTTCATAGCTGAGATTTCCGCCTGCTTTTTCTGCAGAGAACCTCTGAGTTCCTCCTGACGAGCCTGCATCTTCCCTTTGGCAATCTTACCTTGAGCCGAAAGAGCCATAACTTTCTGCAGGTCGATATATCCGAACTTAAAATTTTTGTCCGCCGCCTGTACTGAAGCGAGGCTCATCAATAACATTCCCACCGTGATCATTGATACCAACAGATACTTTTTCATTTTGTTCTCCTTTCAGGGTTAATGTGATTTAGTAACTTAACGGTTATTTTTTTATCTCTTTGTCACTTGTCCTATAAGGTTAAAGAGCTCTTAACTGGTCGATCTAGGTTCAATGATGGTTCCAGGTAATATGGCCGGAAAAAGATCAAAAGAAAGTTCCGATTGAGAAATCCCAGACGCTGGCCTTTTCATCATCCTCGGGGCTCAGGTTAAAGCCCCACTCAACCCGCAGAGGGCCCATTGGTGATTTCCAGCGAATCCCGAAACCGACACTCTGGCGCAGATCAAAACTTAAATTTTCATTATCGTCAAAGGCTCTACCGGCATCGTAGAAGACAACACCCCTGAGACCCATATTCTTGATCAGCGGGAAAATCCATTCAGCGCTCATGATCAACTCTTTGGTGCCGCCGATAACATCGCCGTTTTCATCTTCCGGCCCGGCTTCACCAAAATCAAAGCCCCGCACAGTTTTTAGGCCGCCAACGTAAAACCGTTCGTAGAGGGGGAGATCTTGTCCGCCGTAGCCATCGGCATAGCTGACGCGTCCCCAGAGGTGGAAAGCACTCTCCCATTTGAAAGGGTAGAATTTGTGGCCCTCAAGGATAACTTTGTAGAAGTCGTTGTCGAAACCTAACGGACCACCGGCTAAAACTACGGTTCCCTTAACCTTGTATCCCTCTGTCGGAAAGAGATAGTTGTTGCGCTTATCACGGCTCAGAGTAAAGTAGACTTGGCTGGTTTCGGTTGTTCCGGCTTCATCCTGAATATAATCGGAGGCTGAATGACTGATATTGTAGATCTTTACCTTCTCCCAGCGGTAGCCGGTAGACCAGCTGGTATATTCATCTATGGGCTTGCCGAAATGTATCCTGAAACCCTGCTGAATCGTGTCGTAGGCATCGTATTCATAGTCTTCATCGTAGAAATTTATTCCGGCACTCATATTCATGTCGAGAAAATAGGGATCGGTCAGGCCGACATTGTAGAACTGGCGGGCCCCCGAAAGTTCTACATTGAAGGTCGCATCAAGGCCTTTCCCGAGCCAGTTCGGCTGGGAGATGTTGGCAACCCCGATAATACTGTCAACCGTACTGTAGCCGAGACCGACGCTGAAACTTCCGGTTGAGCCTTCAACAACCTTGATGTTGACATCGATGCCGTCATCATCATTCTGAACGGTTTGTATATCAGCTTCGGAGAAGAACTGGGTGTTGTTGATTCGTTCCCGGCTTCGTTTCAGGGCTGAGGCACTGTAAAGATCCCCTTCCGCGAAGCGCAGTTCCCGGCGAATGACCTTGTCCCGGGTTTTAGTATTGCCTTCGATGTTGATGCGCCCGAACAGAAATTTGGTGCCCCGGTTGACATGATAGGTGACACTGATTTGGCGTTTCTCTTCATTGATACGGGTTTGCGGGTCAATATCAACGTAAGCGTAACCCCGATCAGCAAAGAAGTTGGACAGGGTTTCAATATCACTTTGCAGTTTAAGATTGCTGAAGGTTTCACCCGGTTGTCCCTTCAGCACTTTGACCAGATTATCGGTTGTCTCCGCTTCACTCTCCGGATCGACAACCGCAACCGTGCCCATGGTAAATATCTCCCCCTCGTCAATATTGAAATCGAGATAGATCCATTTACGGTTCTCATCAAGGGTTATTTCCGGTTCACTAACCTTGACCTGAACGTAGCCCTCACTCAAATAGAACGATTTAAGTATCTTGACATCGTTGGCCAGCTGCTCCTGGTTGAGAATCCCGGCATCGGTGATCCAGGTCAGGAAAAAGCTGTAGGTTTTAGTCTGAAGTTTACGTCTTAACGACCAGGAACTGTAATTTTCATTGCCGTGAAAGCGGATCTCTTTGACGTAACATTTCGGTCCTTCATCAACCAGGAAAGTAAGTTGCACCTGGTTTTTAACCGGTTTGGATGTTTGGCTTGTGATCCGGGCCGAATAGAAACCTTTTTCCCGGTAGAAGGCCTTCATCTTGGCCAGGCTTTCGGCCAGTTTATCATCGTTGAGAATGCTGAAGGTATGCAGGGTTATCTCTTTCAGCAGCTCCTTCCGTTTGATCTCGTTGTTGCCTTTGATAACGATTGCGTTGATGGTTGGTTTTTCGGTGACGATCAGGGCGATTTCGACTCCACTGCCGACCCGTTTAAGGTTGACCATCAGGTTGTCAAAAAATCCCAGGCTGTAGAGATCCTTCAGATCCTGATCCAGGGTATCGGGTGACAGCGGACTACCGATTTTGGTCTGCATCTTGTCGGTAATAGTGTCTTTAGTTACCTTCTGATTACCGAGAACGACAATAGCGTTGACGGTAAGATCCGCGAACTCCGAATCGGCCGCCCGCGCCAGCTGCGGGGCGCTTGAAATTATTACGATTAACAGTATCCACCAGGATAACCTGAGGAAAATGGTGGTTTTTTTAGGGCTCATAATCTTAAAGTATCTGTCCGTTTTCGATAACCATAGTTCGATCCATTTTTGCCGCCAGCCGCTGGCTGTGAGTGACCAGTAAAAGGGTTGTGTTGAACTCCCGGTTACACTCTAAAAGCAGATCAACAATTTCATCACTGGTTGCGGCATCGAGGTTGCCGGTCGGTTCATCCGCAAGCAGGGCGTGGGGTTGCATGATCAATGCTCGGGCCAGAGCGATCCGCTGCTGTTCGCCGCCGGAGAGCTCTCCCGGTTTATGCTTTGTCCGTTTTTCCAGACCGACTTTTTTCAATAGCCGGGCCGCTTTTTCCCGGGCTTTCTGATTTGTCTCACCGCTGATCAGAGCCGGCGTCATAACATTCTCCAGGGCCGTAAATTCCGGCAGCAGGTGATGGAACTGAAAGACAAATCCCAGAGCCTGATTGCGCCACTTCGCCAATTTATACTCGGATTTGTCAAAGATATCCGTGCCTGAAACTTTGACCGTTCCGCTGCTGGGTTTATCCAGCGATCCGATAATCTGGAGGAGGGTACTTTTCCCGGCTCCGGATTCGCCGCAGATAGCAATTCGCTCTCCAGCCTGTATCGTAAAATTGACTCCTTTAAGTAC
Source organism: Thermodesulfobacteriota bacterium (assembly GCA_024763535.1). Lineage (GTDB taxonomy): Bacteria > Desulfobacterota > Anaeroferrophillalia > Anaeroferrophillales > Tharpellaceae > Tharpella. The sequence goes on along the minus strand of JANTFH010000038.1, from coordinate 20,018 downwards.
CGGAATCTCACGATTGTCGAGAAAAAAACTTTTTTTCAGATCTGCCGCTTCTATCATAAAAGGTTCCTATTCATAACGCAGGGCTTCCGCCGGCAGCAGGCGCGAAGCGCGGTAAGAGGGGTAGAGTGTTGCGATGAAAGAGAGAACCAGTGAAAGGAGAGCGGTTGCCGCCAGATGAAAAAGCTGCAGGTCTACCGGCAGTGAGGTTTCGAAGTAGTAGACATCTCCCGGCAGAGTGATAAAGTCATAGTGCTGCAGCAGTTCACAGACAACCAGAGAACCGATAAGACCTATCAGAGTTCCGGCAAAACCGATAATCATCCCTTCCCAGACAAAGATCCGCATAACCCGGTAAGCGGAAAGACCCATGGTTTTCAAGATGGCGATCTCTTTATGTTTTTCCATGACTACCATAATCAGGGTCGAGATTATATTGAAAGCGGCCACCATGATAATCAGGGCCAGGATTATAAACATTGTCACCCGTTCAAGTTTTAAGGCCGTAAATAGATTGCGATTCATGCTGATCCAGTCCCGGGCCCAGTAAGGATAAGCGAGTTTCTCCTGAATCTTTTTCGCCACCGCCCCGGAGTCATAGATATTTGTCGTTTCCACCGCAATCCCGGAAACCTGTCCCGGCAGGGCAAAAAATTTCTGGGCCGCGGCCAGAGTGGTGTAGGCCAGGGCCGAGTCATATTGATACATGCCCGAGGTGTAGGTGCCGACCACCGAAAAACGCTGCATTCGGGGAATCAGGCCCAGTGGGGTCGGAGAACCGCTTGGCGCCACCAAGCGCAGACTGGAGCCGGGCCTGACCCCGAGATTCTTCGCCAGTTCACTGCCCAGGATTATCTCCGGCACGGGATTGACGCCGTTTTTACGGTTTGAGAAATAGTGACCGTCGACCAGCATTCCCTCAAGTTTTTTGCGCAGGGGATCGTGATTTTGATCAATCCCGCGAATTCCGGCCCCGCTGACCTGGCGGCCATGGGTCAGCATCGCCTGGCTCAGGATAAAGGGGGCGGCTTCCTGAACTCCGTTCAGGCCGTTTATGGTCTCGGTCAGGTTTTCGTAATTCTTGATAGCACCGCCGTATTTCATGACCATTATATGGGCGGTATTGCCTAATATTTTCTTTTTCAACTCCTTTTCAAAACCGCTCATAACGGCGATGACCACGACCAGAGCCATGACTCCCAGAGCAATCCCTAAAATAGAGATCAGTGAGATCAAAGAGATGAATACCTGCTTGCGCCGGGCCATAAGGTGGCGCAGGGCGACAAAAAGTTCAAACCTCAACGTTTTACGCCTTCTGTTCCGGTTTGAGCAGTGGAAAGAGAATAACGTCGCGAATTGACGCTGAATCGGTGAAAAGCATAACCAACCGGTCAATCCCGATACCTTCCCCGGCAGTCGGGGGCAGGCCGTATTCCAGGGCCCGCAGATAGTCGGCATCGAACTGGTGGGCTTCCAGGTCGCCGTCGGCTTTATCCTGAAGTTGCTGCTCAAAACGACTCTTCTGGTCAAGCGGGTCATTGAGCTCGGAAAAGGCGTTGGCCATCTCCCGGCCGGCGATAAACAGTTCGAACCTGTCGACGACTTCGGGGTTGCTGTCATTCCTGCGGGAAAGAGGTGAAATAGCCACCGGATAGTCGGTAATAAAAGTCGGTTGGATAAGTTGTTCTTCGACCTTTTCATCAAACAGCTTCATCAGGCATTTGGCGTGCGAAGTGCGCTCCTGCGGAGCCATCTCCAGACCCAGTTCATCAACGATCGCGAGGGTCTTTTCATGGTTGTCAAGCTGCTCCGCCGCAATCCCGGCATATTTTTCGATGGCTTCAATAACGGTCAGGTGATCCCAGGGGGCGGTAAAACTGATCTCCTGCCCCTGGTAGGTGATGGCGTCACTGCCGTTCAAGGTTCGGCAGATTGTCGTGAAGAGCTCTTCGGTGATGCTCATCAGGTCAAGATAGGTGGCATAGGCCTGATAGAATTCGATCATGGTGAATTCCGGGTTGTGTTTGATCGAAATGCCTTCGTTGCGGAAATTACGGTTGATTTCGAAGACCCTCTCAAAACCACCGACCACCAGGCGTTTGAGATAGAGTTCCGGGGCAATGCGCAGGTTCAGGTCAAGATCCAGGGCATTATGATGAGTTGTAAAGGGCCGGGCGGCCGCCCCTCCGGCAACCGCCTGCATCATCGGGGTTTCGACTTCAAGAAAGTCTCTCTCCTTGAAGAAATTCCGGATCGTATCAATAATTATGGTTCTTTTGATGAAGGTATCCCGCACCTCCTGGTTGACAATCAGGTCGACGTAACGCTGTCGGTAGCGGGTCTCAATATCTTTTAAACCGTGCCATTTCTCCGGTAGCGGGCGCAATGATTTGGTCAGCAGGGTGATTGAGTCGGCCTGGATGGTTACTTCACCGGTTCTGGTTTTGAATATGGTACCGCTGACCCCGACGGTATCCCCGATATCTAAAAGTTTGAAAACCTTGTACTGTTCATCGCCGACCAGGTTCTTGCGGACATAGGCCTGGATCTTGCCGCTTCTGTCCTGGAGGTGGATGAAAGCCGCTTTGCCGAAGGTTCTCAATGAGACGATTCGGCCGGCGACGCTTACGGCGTGAGCTTGTTTTTCCAGATTCTCCGCTTCAATTTCGCTGAATTCATCGAGTATGGCCGCGGCAGTGGTGGAGGGGGTAAAGCCGTTGGCAAAAGGATTGACTCCGAGGGTTTTCAGCTCTTCAAGTTTTTTGATGCGCTGTTGGCGCAGGCTGTTTTCGCTATCCTGATTCATGGGTACTGGTTACCTGGTATAGATTAAATCACTCTTTCGTTTTGGTTATCGAAATGGCGTCACGCCCGGTTTCCCACCGGAACATAAGCTTAAAATAAGCTACTGATTGGAATTATCGATTCGCTTGAGCTCTTTAGCGGCCTGATCGGCAAAACTGCTTTTCGGAGCCAGTTCCAAGACTTTATTGAACGCTTCAATTGCTTTTTCTCTCTCTCCGAGTCCATCTTCAATCATTCCCATCTGCAGCCAGACTCCGGGATGTTCTGGAGAGATAATTTTGGCCTTATCCATCTCTTCACGGGCCAGTTGGAGATTGCCGCCGGCAAAATAGAGCCGGCTCAACTCATAGTGCGCCGGAAAGTAGTCCTGATTGAGATTTATGGCTTTATTGTAGCACCCCTTGGCCTGCAGTTCTTTACCCTGCAGTTTATAGAGGTTGCCGAGGTTTTGGTAAGCCTTTTCCGGCGTCTGGTAGAGAGGATTATCGGCGGCTTGCAGAAGTTCACTTTCTGCCAGGTCATACTTTTCCTGCTGCATGTAGATCGTGCCCAGGGCATTATGGGCTTCAGCATAATCGGGATCCATAACCAGGGCATCTTTAAGTTTGATGATTGCCGTATCCGGATCACGATTTATCAGGGCCATCAGGGCTTCAAGATATCGGGTGCGTTTGTCTGCAATTCCGGCTTCATTAATCTTGTCCAGTCCGGTCTGAACCAGAGCATAGTTATGTCCCTGAAAGGCCGTCAACAGATTTTCATAAAATTGTTCCGAGAGTTCCCGTTTCTCCGGTGCCTGATTGATGCCGGCACAACCGAACAGGCTTACAAGGCAGCATAAAAGCAGCAAGCAGCCGGCGATTTTTCTGCCGCTGTCAGCACGTTTATTTGATCTAGAGATAGTCATTGTCACTGAAACCTGAAAAAAAAGATAAGCCCTCAAGTGCCGGTTAGAGTTTGTTGAGGGCTGTGAGCGGTTAGTTGTGGTCATCATATCCGGGCCTTCCTGTAACAGGGTTGAACTGAACCGGACAGGGAGATAATCAGACCATATCTATTCCTTGATTTTAAGATGTTGCCCGGTTGCGCAGGCTGAGCAGGCGTTCTTCAGCCCACGGTCTTAAAGAAGAATTTTGCAGAAGCTGGATCATGTTTTCATAGGTTGCGATGGCTTTGTCAGGTTGATTGCTTTTCTCATAACTCAGTCCTAAGAGGATATAGAGGTCTTCGTTGAGGAAGCTCTGCTCTGTCTGCATCTGTTCCAGAACAGTAATTGCGTCACTATATTTTTTCTGCTGGAAGTCGATGGTCGCGGCCCCGAAACGTTGCAGATCTCTCAAGTGAGGGTCTAATTTACCGGAGTTATTCCGGTAGGCCGCGGCCGCTTCGTCAAGCTTTCCGGAACGGTATTGCTGGTTGGCTATAAGATAGCTTGCTACCGGCCCGACCGCGGTTCCGTCATAATTAGCGACAATCGTCTGCAACGGTTTCTCTACGTCTTCGGCAGCGGCTTCGGGCTGCTGTTCCATAACCAGCAGGGCCTGATTAAGCAGCTGACGGGCATTTTTATTGCGGTCGCTGATGTACCAGAAGCTGCCGATTGAGGCAACTCCGACAGCAATCAGAATAACGGCTGCTATGGAGATGAGTTTACGGTGTTTATTGACGTAATCAAGAGCCGAGTAGGTGGTTTTGACAAAAGCATCAGGCTCGCGGAGTTCCCGCCGGACAGAAATCTTCCCTTTAGACATTTTCTAACTCTCTCCTTTGCAGAATGGTGTGCAAAATTCAGGGGTTGTGAAGATTGAAATATTTTACCAAAAAAGCTGAAAAAATTAATTTTATAAACCTTAACTATTTATCACAGGCGAACGGATGAATCAATGAAAATTGTTTCGCCTGAGTGCTTTCCTTTCCCCGCTTGATGCAAGATTATTCCGAATAAAAAAGCGAAGGATTGAAAAAAGCCCAACACTTGAGATTAATGTTGGGCTTTCGATGAACTGGAAAATTCGTTCGTCCGGCCAGCCGGGTCTGTTTGCTCTGGTCGGGTGCGGATTTGAGCAAAACCCGGCCGATAACCGGTAAAGCTAATCTTTCGGTAACTTGTCAGTGGTTTGCGGGTCGAACCCGCGTCTCACCGACTAAGCCTTATCTTTTTTTACGGTTTTGGCTTTAGCTTTAGCCGGAGCTGCGGCTTTCTTGCGCGGAGCTTTAGGCTTTGCTTTCTCCGCGACCTTCTTTTCCGTCTTGGCGGCACTCTTTTTAGCCACTTTTTTTACTTCCGCTTTTACAGCCGGTTTCTTTGCCGCGGCCGTTTTTACTTCAGGCTTCGGGGCTGTGGCGCTTTCAGCCGGAGCCTGGACGGTGGGCACTGTTACCTTGTTTTCGTCACTCTCGCTATCTTCCGGCGGATTCTCGGCCTTTATCTCATTGATCTCATCAATCAGCATCTCCTGTTCCTGATCAAGGTCGGCAATCGTCAGCAGCAGCTGAGAGATTTCATCCTTTCCCCAGATATCCTCATCCTGCTGCAGGGCCTTGAATATATAGACTCTTTCACCCAGGTGGCGCAACTGAGCTTTACGCCGGTTACTGATGGCCATGAGTTTAGCTTTACGACTGCCCATCCGGCACAGTCTGCCGATTTGATAGTTGATCTTTTCTAGTGTGGGATTAGCCATATCAAGATTTTCCTCCGCTCAAATATTTTGCGATATTAGGTAATGAAAAGCTTTATACTTGTCAAGTTTTTTATTTTCAGGTTGTGTTTATTTTTTTTCCGTGTAAATTAAAGGGTTCACGGTAGAAAACAGAATTTTAAAATTAATGCAGATAAAATTATGGATAGAAATGTCTGGATTGTTATCCCGGCTCGTTTTCAGGCCAGCCGTTTTCCTGGTAAACCGCTGGCCCGGTTGCATGGGAAACCGATGATTGTCTGGGTGCTTGAGGCCTGTCAGAGAGTCAATCCACAATGTGAAGTTGTAGTCGCTACTGATGATAAAAGGATCTTCGCCGCGGTCAGTGAGTACGGCGGCCGGGTTGAAATGACGGCCTCCTCACACGAGAGCGGTACGGCCCGGCTGGCGGAGGTGGCGCAACGTAATCCGCAGATCGAGTGGTTTGTTAATGTTCAGGGGGACGAGCCGGGGATTGAGCCCGAACTAATTGAACGGGTTATAAACTCTCTTTTACGGCAGGCTGATCCCGATCTGATTGTCTCCGCCGCCGCCTCTCTGCGCTGCGCAGCTGATTACAATTCGCCCCATGTCGTCAAGGTCGTTACCGATTTTAAAGACCGGGCCCTCTATTTTTCCCGGGCTCCGATTCCCTTTTTCCAGAACCGGCAGACTGCAGATAATATCCCGTTTGCGTCTCAGGTTCCGGTACTTCAGCATATCGGCATTTATGGTTATAGTGGTACTTTTCTCAGAAATCTTAATTCGCTGCATGCAGGTAAGCTGGCGGCAGCAGAGAATCTTGAGCAGTTGAACTGGCTCGAGAATGGCTATGCCATCGAAATGGTTGATTGCAGTTCCCCCTGGTCGGGGATCGATACGCCTGAGGAGTTGGAGCGTTTTGCCGCCGCCTGGCCGGGGCCGGGAGTGTCGGCGGAGGGAGGTTGAGCCCGGCTTATGGGAGACTGGATCGAGATAGAGAGAGATGATGCCCACATCCGGCGGGAGCGGGAGAAGGCCCGGCAGCTGCGTGGTACCCAATACTGGCAGCGCCTGCTGCAGCAGGGAGAGTGTCACTACTGCCATAAAAAATTTCCGCCGGAGGAATTGACCATGGATCATATCGTGCCGATGGTGCGCGGCGGCCGCAGCGTCAAGGGAAATGTGGTCCCCTGCTGTAAAGAGTGCAATAACCGTAAACAGTATAAAACTCCGGTGGAGATGATTTTGGAGGATTTATAGATGGGTCAGGTTGGAAAAGAAGCGGATGTCAGCGTCGCCGTGGCGACGGAGAAATTTGCGGTCGCGGATATCTATGCTCAGTTTGCCGCGAGTGAGAGTTTTATGGTCGGGACGACGGTCATGCACCACGGCCGGGTAAAATATCCGGGCAAGGTTTTAGCCGATTTCCGCGTGGTCAGTCTGGATGCTCTGGTTGATGATGTCTGTGAAGGACTGCGCACAATCGCTCTTGACGCGAGTTGGAAATTCCTGCTCCAGCGAATCTACATCCTGCATCGTCTGGGTGAGGTTGAGGTCGGCGGAGACGTATTACTGGTTATCTGCTCGGCGGCTACCCGGGTAGAGGCTTTCAAGGCCTGCTCCTGGATCGTGGATGAGATAAAAAAAGAGCAGATCATCGCCTTGCGTGAGTTGCCCTGAAAAATTGATTTTTCACTCTCATTGTGTCGCGGGTTTTGGAGATCAGAAAGCGCCCAGCTGACAGGGGGCAATCTTGATTTCACAGGCTTCGCAGACGGCGGCTATAGCGGTTTTTTTTAGCTTGAATTCCGCCGCAATCTGCCAGGCTTTAAGGCATGAAAGTGAGCCGTTTTTAAGATTCTCTTTTAATACCCCGACAAGTTTGGGGTCCGGACTCTCTGCCGCCTTGATCTTCTCTTTATTGCGGCCGTGGCCGAAGAGGCCGAGCTGGCAGCCGCTGAGACGTATCTCCATAAGGTCTGCGGCCCGGCCCACATCGGCCGGGGTAAATCCTGAGTCCTGAGCCAGCTGATGGGCTTTGCTGCAGCTTAAGCGGTTATCTGTAAGAGCTTCTTTGATCGCCATTTCCAGGGTTTCAGGGATCGCTTTATCCTGATGTTTGGCAGCGTAATTGCCGGTATCACTATGGGTCATCCAATTTACCTCTTCTGGGTTTCAGACGGAGTTGGTTTCAGTTGTTTTTCGCTGTTTATTACTTTATCTTTTTTCTGGTCGGCCACCTGGCAGGCTGGCCGCATTCAGGTTGCCACGCCCATCTTCGGCAGGATGTAGGCCTGTAACAGGTACCAGGCGATAACTACGCCCGCGATTAATAATATCCCTTTCATTTTACTCTCCTAAAGGATCTTTTAGATTCGCTCAGGTCCTTTGAAAAAACCTGATTTCCCGAATTGGGAGCTTACTTGTTTTTTTATATGAAAACCAATATAATACATTTAATAAAATTAATCAACCCTGTAAATATTAAGTTTTTTACGACCCCATTGCAAAGCGGCATCGTGGGATTCGAAAAAGAGGTCAAAACGTTTGCTGCCTTTGATTGCGGAACCGTGATCTTCAACCCGGCCATAGCCGTAACCGGGGATGTAATAACGGGTTCCGAAAGGGTGATAGCGGGTGTCCGCGGCCAGAGTTCCGTCATGCGGGAACCAGAGCCAGGGAAACAACAGATACCAGGGGCGGTGAAAAAGTCCGGGGTTGGGCTCTCGCGGGGTGGTTCCACTGGCGGTCAGGCCGCTGTATTTTTTTCCTTTATTCCGGCCGCTTGTGATATAGCGGTTCCAGAAGTCGAGCTTGAGAAAGGTCCAGCTGCCGCGTTCCCATCCGCAGCATTTGCCGCAGCCGCAATAACCGGTGGTCTCAGCCATGAGCGGCCGGCCCCGGCCGCTGCAGCCGGAAAGAGAGGTTATGAGAAAAACTGTGCAGAGCAGGAGAACCCCGTATTTGAGGGGCATGGGCAGGAGCGGATGATTACCTTGTTCAGTCATGGCCGATACCTGTTCATGATATTTTCAGTTGCGCTTTTTACTCTCTTTTACTACTCTTAAATCTTCTTGTTGCCGGCCGGAGGTGACCGGTTTTGCACTTGGGAGCCGCCGCCGATGGAAAAAGCTGTCAATTAATAATTATCTTGTTATCCGGACAAGTATCTAAATTAATATCGACTGGAGATTCTGCTATGAATTTTATCGGGAAACTCGAATCAGCACAACAAAAAAATAATTCGCTCCTCTGTGTCGGTCTGGATCCGGATTTGGAGCGTCTGCCGGAGTCCTGCCGGCAGGCGAATGAGCCTTTTTTTACTTTCAACCGGGCTCTGATTGAGGCGACCGCCGATCTGGTCTGCGCTTATAAACCGCAAATGGCACATTATGCTGCCTGCGGGGCGGAAGCTGAATTGCTGGCGACTATCGACCATATCCGGGAAAACTATCCTGAAATCCCGGTTATTCTCGATGCCAAACGCGGGGATATCGGCAGCACCGCGAAAAAGTATGCACTTGAAGCTTTCGCACGATATCAGGCCGATGCGGTTACTGTCAATCCCTATCTCGGGGGTGATTCGCTTGAGCCTTTCCTGGACTATGCCGATAAAGGAGTGATTATTCTCTGCCGCACCTCGAATCCGGGCGGTGCCGATCTTCAGGGGCTTAAAGTTGGTGATGAGGCCCTCTATCTGAAACTTGCCCGGCTGGCGGCCGGAGCCTGGAATAAAAACCGTAATATCCTGCTGGTGGTTGGCGCTACCTGGCCGGCGGAACTGGCCCGGGTCAGGGAGATCGTCGGGGAGATGCCCCTGCTGGTTCCCGGAATCGGGGCTCAGGGCGGAGATATTGAAGCGGTCCTGAAAGCCGGGCTTGACCCGCGGGGTCTGGGCCTGGTGATTAATTCCTCCCGCGGCATTATATTTGCCGACTCCGGTAAAAATTATGTCCCCGCCGCCCGGCAGGCGGCCCTTAAACTGCGTGATGAAATCAACTTTTTTCGCAACTAATTGAAAACTCTAAAAAACTGACCTTTACCGGGGCCGCACTTTCGTTCGGGTTGAGAAACACCCTCTCTCAGGTATATCCTCACATTGAGATGGTGTGAACCGAGACCGGGCGGGGACCGGCTTGAGAGCAGGCATTTCCCCGCCGCCGTTGTAATCTGTCCTCTTGCGCCGCCGGGCGAAGCATATCTCCAACTCTCTTTCTGCTAACATAAAGCTTGAATTCAACTCGTAAGTGCAACTGTAATTTTTTGCTAAAAAAGATAATATACTATAAAGATAATAACTGTATCTATCCACTGTTTCTTCTATTTATTATACATTATATAGTTGACAAAATTAACTTATGAGTTATACTCAGACTGTGGGTTTGTATACAATAACTTGAAGGGCGGAATGTTCAGGTGTTGCCGATATGTTTGTGATCTTCAGGGAGTTTAAGTCATGTCGGGTGTAAAAGTTCTGGTTGTTGACGATGAAGCTGTGATCAGGCAGGGGGTTTGCCGGGTTCTTGAGGGTCGCGGTTATCAGGCGGAGGCCTCGGAGAGTGGTTATGAAGCGATTGAGAGGCTGCAGAAGGTGCCTTTCAGTATTGTTATCACGGATCTGAAAATGCCGGGGATGGACGGGATTGAGGTCTTAAAAGCGATTAAAATCCTGCAGCCGGAGGTTCCGGTGATCATCATTACCGGTTATTCCACGGTGGACACGGCCGTGGATGCCATGAAAAATGGCGCTTTTGACTACATCTCCAAACCTTTCACCCCGAAGCAGATCATTGAAATGGTCGAAAAAGCTCTGGAACAGCGTCAGGTTCAGATGCAGAAAACCCATCCCGTGGTCGGCCCCGGCCATAACGGTTTTGAGGTTTTCGTCGGTGAAAGCCCGGCTATGCAGCGGGTCTATACCCGGATCCGGCAGGTGGCTCCGACTGACAGTACGGTGCTGATTACCGGGCGGAGCGGTACCGGCAAAGAGCTGGTGGCCAGGGCCATTCATAAAAACAGCCTGCGCTGTAATAAACCATTTGTCGCGGTTGACTGTACCTCCCTGGTTGAAAATTTACTCGAAAGTGAACTGTTCGGCCATGTCAAAGGCTCTTTTACCGGGGCAGTGCAGACCAAAATGGGTCTCTTCAAGGTTGCTGACGGGGGCACCCTTTTTCTCGATGAAATTTCCAACATCAGTATGGCTACTCAGGGTAAACTGTTACGGGTTCTGCAGGAATTCAAGATTACTCCGATTGGCGGTACCAAACCGATTCCCATCGACATCCGCCTCATCACCGCCACCAACCGGGATCTGAGCGAACTGGTCAAAGAGGGGCGTTTTCGTCAGGATCTCTTTTTCCGGCTCAACATTATTCCGGTCAATCTGCCGTCACTGACGGAGAGGGAGGGTGATCTGCCGCTCTTCGTTGATCATTTTCTGAAGAAATTCTCCGACGAGATCGGCAAAGAGATTCACGGCATATCCCCGGCGGCAATGTCGATTCTGGAGCGGCATCCCTTCAGCGGAAATGTCCGGGAACTGGAAAACATTATCGAAAGAGCCGTGGTTCTGACCCGTAATCAGCTGATCCAGCCGGAGGATCTCGAAATTCAGCCGGCCGACGATGAAGCCCCTGAGATTATCGCGGAAGCGGTTCCCCAGAGTGTTGCCGATCTGAAAGAGATTAAACGCCAGGTTCGGGAGCGGGCCGTCGGGCCGGTTGAACGCGCCTTTCTGATCCAGGCATTAGAGCGCAACAACTGGGTTGTTACAAAAGCGGCTAGGGGGGTCGGGATGCTGCGGCCCAATTTCCAGGCGATGCTGAAAAAACACGGTATTTCCGTGAAAAATCATTCTGAATATTAGTAAAACGCATCAGATTTTTTGTGCTTAACGGAAAATATCAAGTTACTTGAAGCCCGTATTAAAATCTCCCCGCCGATCTCCCGGCCGGGGCCGGGTGAGGAGACGGCATGCGTCTGAAACTCATTGTTCAGGTCTCGCTGATTACGGGAATTGTTCTCCTGTTTACCTCGGCTCTCTTCGGTTATTTCAATATTTCCTCGCTTAAACAGGCCTTCCTTAAAAGTGCCGTATCGGATCTCGATCACCTCGGCGAAACCATCTTCCGGGCCGTATTCCATCAGATGCTGAAGAACGACCGCAAGGCGATTCAGGTGACTATCGGTGAGGTCGGGGCCGGCAAGGGGATTGAACGGATCCGGATTCTCAACCGGGAGGGCGTGGTTGCTTTTTCCACCCGGAAAAGTGAAATCGGCACGACCATTGACAAAAAGAAAGCTCCCGCCTGTATGAACTGTCATGATACCGGCGTGGTGCGGGAAAAAGCTTCTCCGCTGGTACACAGCCGGATGTTTCTAGACAGCAATGGGGTCAAGGTGCTGGGCATGATCCGACCCATCTACAATGAGTCGAAATGCTGGACCGGTGACTGCCATGCGCATTCCCGGACAGATCGTTTCCTGGGTCTTCTGGATATTACCATCTCGGCCGATCCCATGCTGTCAATGATTCGCAATTATCGCAACAATACGGTCGTGCAGATTTTCTTTCTGATTCTCTCCATCTCCCTCTGTCTGACCCTGCTCACCAAACGTCTGGTTATTCAGCCGGTTCACACCCTGCTTGAGCATACCCGGGCGGTCGGGAAGGGGATCTGGAGCTTTGTTCATTCGGTGCCCGGTGATGAACTGGGAGAGTTGGCCGAGGCCTTTAATGATATGACCAATAAACTCAAAAAAAACCGGGATGAGATGGATGAATGGGCGGCCACTCTGGAGACCCGGGTGGAGGAGCGCACGCGTGAGATAAAAGAGATGCAGTCGGTTCTGGTGCGCACGGAAAAACTCGCCTCACTGGGTGAACTGGTGGCCGGGATCGCGCATGAGTTGAACAATCCTCTGACCGGGATCATGATTCACGCCTCGTTGATTGCCGACGATTCGCGTCTGGATGAGGATCTGGCCGAAGATTGCCGGACGGTTCTGCACGAGGCCTCCCGCTGTTCGAATATCGTCAGGGAACTGCTGGATTTTGCCAGGATCTCGGACTCCCAGAAGGAACTGCAGCCGATAAGTGAAGCCATCGGCCGGACGATCGCCCTGATCGAACACAATGTTGATTTCAAAGAGATTGAGATAATTCTGGAATATGAGCCCGATCTTCCGGATATTATGATGGACGCATCCCAGATCGAGCAGGTGCTTGTCAACATCATGATCAACTCCGGTCAGGCGATGCCGCACGGCGGCCGGCTGCTGATCAAAATCGGGGTCGGTGATACTCAGGATCATCTCTACATCCGGATTGAGGACAGCGGCTGCGGCATCTCCGGGGAGAACCTGGAAAAACTTTTTGATCCGTTTTTCAGTACCAAGGGGCACAAAGGTACCGGCCTGGGTCTCTCGGTCTCCTACGGTATCATCCAGTCGCACAGTGGCGAGATAAAGGTTGAAAGTGAACTGGGTGTCGGTACGGTCTTTACGATTATTCTGCCGCTTGCCGGCGGCGACTCGAATATTTAGGCGGAGCGGCAGGCTCTTTAACCCGTTATCTTTCCAGAAATTTAAGCATCTTCTCCTCTTCCCGGATCGCTTCGCTGCAGAAGGACCAGACCCGGTAGCTCTCGAGGCCGAGAATCGTCAGCCCGGCAATGAATACCGGCCAGAAATTCTCCCGCAGGTCACCGCTGTAGAAATAGAAGAGATAGAATCCCGCCAGATAAGCGATATGGGACCAGCCCCGGAAACGGGTGGAGGAGGTATTCATCCGTCCCAGAATCAGGATGAGAGCGGAAAAAGCGTAGATGATCAGGGCGATACTGATCAGGGTCGGTGACGGTGAAATCCCCAGGAATTGTCGGGTCTGGTCGGAGATGGGGGGCAGAAAACGGAAATCGGCGGCGGCTCCGAGGCTGAGCAGAAAAAACAGAGCCATCCACCACTTGCTGTGGCGGATCTGACCTCTTAAATCGCGGATGCGATTTTCAATCTGCCGGCGGCGTAACTCGGGGCCGGGTCTCTGATCGTCCGGAGCCGGAGGCGGACTTTGCTTATGTTGTCGTCGAAAAAACACTCGGCTCCTCCTTTACTTCATAACCGATCCGGCGATTTTACTGTACATAGCGGAGCTTCATTCTGAAAGCAGAGCCGGCCAAAAACTTAAACCTGTTATCTCCTTTACGGTTTCACTTCATTATCAGTTTCCCTGACTTTTAGCAATTTGGTTTCAGCTTTATGTCTCTCTTTTGCCATCTTGAGATAGATCCGGCCCAGGGTTTCAACCTCACGGATGCCTTTGGGATAATCGTTGTCTATATCCCCCCGGGCGAGCTTTTTGACGTAATTCATCAAGCGGTCGATGGGGTTCAGCAGATTGTGTCGGAGCAGGGCGCTGGTGCCGCCGACGGAGAGGATGAGAACCATCAGACAGAAGATAACCATCTTCCAGCGCAGAGCCAGCAGCCGGCGATCCAGAGAGGCGGTTGAAAGTCCGATATCCAGGGTGCCGAGAACCTTCTGCCGGGTCGGGTGAAAATGGCAGCTCCCGGCGGCACAGTGGGCATCGTTATAGATCGGGGCGGTGATGGCCAGAACATTATGCTTCTTAGCGTTGACAAAACGTCGGGCCAATCGCATCGAACCCAGACGTACCGTCGGTTTGGGGCCGCTGTGACACTCGATACAGCCGGCGGTTGTTTTATCAACAACCTGATTTCGTTCCGCCGGATCGGAGGAGAACATGATCACCCCCTCTTTATTGAATATCCGCAGATGTTCGACCCCCTTCTGGGTGCCGATACTGTCGATGATGTGATAAAGCTGTTCCCGGTCACCGGTCATCATGGTGTAGCGGGTTGAACTGACAACTGTAGCCGCCAGGCTGGTCTCCTGCTGCACCGCATCCTTTAAGAGATCTTTTTTAATGGAGGAGTAGAGGAAGAGGCTGCAGATGATGACGAAGCCGGTCAGGGAGAGGGTCACCGGAACGATTGCTTTAGCCGCAAAACGATTAAACATTTTTGAGCCTCCTTTCCGGTTCTCCGGTTTCCGATCATCAATTGTTGAGAAAATCTTTCGATCTGTTCCTGGGCTGGTCAGCGCCCGGACTGTCGCCGCAACGGGGGAGAGATCCGGCGGCGACAGTCTTTAATTGCAGCTGGTTACGAATTCATTACCCTTGTCAACTGGGGCTCGGGCCGGGCTGTAACCACATCGGCGCGATCAGGCACCGGCACCGGTATCCGGGCCTCTTCCGGTACCGCCTTCCAGGCATAGACAATCGGCAGCCGGTAGAGAATAAAACGGTAGACGGTTATGAACAGAGCGAAAATCGTAACCGTGATAATCGTCTCCAGGGGATGGGGGATCTCCTGATAGAGATTCCAGTTAAAGGTTATGAGCGCGGTGTTGAGCCGGTTCATCATTAGACCCGCAATCGTGAGAAAAGCGGTAAAGCGGATCAGGGCGACACTGTTTCTGCGGATTCCGACGGCAAAGAGGATAATCGGCAGAACCACGCCCAGGCCGATCTCCAGCATGAACCATTGTCCCCAGCCGGTGGCCAGATAGGACCACTCGTTGTCATGGGTGATACCGATAATTTTGATGATAAAGTAGGTTACCAGGGCCATGCTCGCGCCTTTGGCCAGGCCGATGGTAATCGAGTCGAGGTTTTCCAGAAATTCACTGCCGCAGCGCCAGGCCATGGTTTTTTTGATTATCGTACTGACCGCGATAACCATGCAGAGACCGGCAAAGACCGAAGAGCAGAGATAGAATATCCAGAGAAATTCCTGTGAATACCAGAGCGGGTGCACCTTGCCGGGAGCGTAGCAGAGCAGGGTGCCCAGGGCTCCCTGGTGCAGGGTGGAAAGGATAATTCCGGCCACGGTCAGGCCGATGGTGCCACTGTGAATAAACTTCTTCGCGGTCGGCCAGCCGACCCATTCGAAAAAGGCTTCGGAAACCTCCATAATCTGTACCGACAGGTAGGTTGCGACATGCCAGCCGACGAGAAAGAGTACCGCGGCCGTACCCCAGGAGACAAACATGGGATAGTAGAGGCGCCAGGGGCAGCCTAAGTCGACCAACAGATAGATGACGGCGAATAGATAACCCAGCAGGCCGTTGAGCAGGGCCAGGTTGAGGATCGGTTTGAATTTTGTATGCCCGAAGAGCTCCACCGTAGTTCCCAAGAGAAATCCCGAGGCGGAAAGCGGTACCATGCAAAATAGTCCGAAGCCTAGGAAGAGACCCCAGGGATAGTCGTAGCTTGCATGCATCACGCCCCCGAGTCCCATGACGTAACGGTAGACGATTACCGGCAGACCGATGGCAAAGATGACACAGAGTGCCCAGTTTACAGGGTTGTGCAGCAGTTGCTGCAGATATGCTTTCGGAGAGAGTCCCAACAGCAGTTTCTGTTTGAAACTCCACTTGCGGCCGTTATCCGGGTTATCCTCGGAATTGATCGGCCGATAGCCCCTTTTTTCTATAAGACGGTTCATTATTCCAACTCCTCCCTCTACTTGTTTGACTGTTTGTCCTCGTCATTTCCTTTGCCGCCTTTGGCAAGGAGGTGAAAGCCCATAAACAGGGCCGGCCAGATTCCCAGAACCATCGGCACAAAGCCGAGAAAACTTTTGGTATTATCCAGAATCGGGTGATGCTGCAGGTCGGTGTTGAAACCGAGCTGATCAAAGGGTACGCCGGAGAGATACATCCAGGAGGTACCGCCGACCTCAGTTTCACCGTAGACATGATCGACATATTTTTTCGGATTTTCGCGGATGCGTTCATGGGCGATTTTGATCAGGGTCTTGCGATGACCGAAAGTCAGGGCTTCCTGCGGGCAGGCCTCGACACAGGCCGGAGGTTTGCCATACTTGAGCCGGGTGTCGTAACAGAAGTTGCATTTTTTAATCTGAGGATGCAGAGCACTCTCGTAGGTGTAGGCCGGTACCAGGAAAGGACAGGCGACCATGCACATCCGGCAGCCGACGCAGACATCCGGGTTGTAAATGACGGCACCTTCTTTGGTCTTGGTGTAGGCGTTGACAAAACATGAGGTCAGACAGGCCGGTTCGTTGCAATGATTGCACTGGAACTTCCGGTAGACCGGTTCTCCGCCTGAGGCTTTCGGGTTATAGCGATTGACCACCGTAAAGGCTTTGTCACTGGTGCGGCGTTTCTCTTTGCCGTCGTGGTAGACCTGATCGAAAACGGAAAAGTCGTCGAAAGGGAGCTCGGGCTCAGGCAGGCCGTGTTCCTTGTTGCAGGCAGCCTCACAGGTGCGGCAGCCGATGCAGCGGGTGAGATCAACCAGGACTCCCATACTGTTCGGATAACCATGAAACTCCTTCATGCCAAAGGCCTTTTTCGTGGAGGATACGGCTACGGCACTGCTGCCTGCGGCAGTTACCTTGAAGAATCCTCTCCGGCTAATTTTTCTCATGATAAATTGTCCCCCTTTACTTATTTGAAAAATAGTTCCTGTAGGCTAACAGCTACTCATGATTTTTATTTTTGTCCCCGTCTGCCGGGGCGTATTTGCCGGAGTGGTAGAAGCGGTTGCCGGCATCGGTTCGGGCATGGCAGTCAACGCACTCCGAGGGTGCCTCCTCTTTTATATGACAGGTCAGGCATTTCAGGTGATAAGCGGCTTTGAGGCCGGGTATATCAATGTGGTATCGATTCGGATTGGCCTCCATCTCCCGGATATGTTTGCCCGTGAACGGATCGCTCACGTGACAGTCGCTGCAGGTCGGAGAGAAGGTTCCCTGACATTCGGAGTGGCATCGGGCGCAGTTCTCATCTACAACCCCGTTTCCGAAGCGGTGATGGTGGCAGACCGAACAGCCTTCCGTGATCTCCACGTGGAGGTTATGGTCGAATTCAACCCCCGTAAAAAGGTGGGAGAGAGAGTCTATCATCACCGTCGCCGGAGGTTTATTATCCATCCCGAAAACCGGGGCGGAGACCAAAATGAGTGCCAGGATTATCCCGCCCAGGATGCCTATCGTTCTACTTTTCATTCGTCTATCCCTCCTTAGTATTCCCCGGGAATCCTATTTTTTGTGCTTGTCGGAATCACCGTTGTACTTGATGATATGTTTATAGAATAAAGGAAATGCAATCAGAAATCCGACGCAGATCAGATATTCCACAGCCTTGATATAGTCGTAATACTCTACCAGGGTGCCGATATGTACGGCCCGGCCGATACCGGCAAAGAATTCGCTCATAGCGTTAAACATTTAGGATCTCCTTCTCTTATGGGTCGTTTTCTATTTACGGTTAGGTTCGGTTGCCGGGGTCTCTTTTTTGTGGGTCAGACCGACTGAAGCTTTGATAAATCCGACAATCAGCATCAATGCGGGAACCAGTTGAGCCACGACGATCAGGGCGCAGATTCCGACAAAAACGGAAACCAGAATGCCGCTTTTATAGACTACGGTGGTCTCCTCGGCGAAGGCCGGGACGTAAGTTATCAATACCAGAAACAGTGTCGACATAATCGTTTTCATGATAATCCTCCTTAAAATTTAATCTCTTTCCGTTTTACCCGTGGCCTCTGCAGTTAGAGACCGGCAGCCGGATTATTTTGTGAAATTATCCGTTCACTGGAGTTGTGAAAAGCACATCTAACCACCTGCCTAATCTCCTCCCGATCATCGCCGTTGACAGGTTTTAAGGCATGATAGAAGATACCTTCGCGGCGAAATCGGCGGATTAAGGCAGGTGATTCTTCGTTTGAAATCAGGATTATGGTTAAATTCTGATTACACCTCTTTAAGAGAGGGATGATTTTCATCGCCGATAAGCCATCGAATTCACTCCCCAGCAGGATGACCCGGGCATCTCTTTTCAGGACATCACGCAGGACGATATCGACGGAATCCGCTTCTATGACACGGTACTCGGTGCCGTTGAAAAAACCGGCAATTCGTCTGCGTGTTTCCTCATCCCGGTCGGCTATAAGAAGAATCTGCATGGTAATTTCTCCTTTTGAAAGGGAATACCCGGTAACCCATCTCTTTAAGAGTGGTTGGTCTTGCCGTTTTCCACAACATTCTTGCCGCCTTTCGCTTTGCCGAAAATCGAAGCCATCATCGATCCGAACATGAACAGGCAGGGGATAAACTGAAATGTGATGACAACTCCCAGAAAGCCGATAAAAATCCAGCCGGCCAGGCTGATTCCTCCACCCCCGGCGCCGGTCGCGGCAAAAGCCGTACCCGCCTTAAAGGTGGCCAACAGGGTGATGATACAAAGTGTATTTTTCATTTTTCCCACCTCCGCGCGTCTGCAAAAGACCCCAATGTCTTTTGTCCTCAACTTCTATTCTTTATATTGTATACTTTATACTTATTGATGGAGTCGCATAAACCGTTCCAATATCGAAATTAAAATGTATGATACGACATAACTATCGGTATTTATTGATTTATGTGGATGTTTGGGGGGGTGGATGGAGGCTATCGTTCTACCCGCAGGCTGTATATATTTTTTATACATTATCGCCGGAAGATATCCGGCAGGGAGGGTTACGTGAAGTGTAAGATGTTGAAAAACAACGACTTATATATCTTTTCCGGAGGTATATAAAAAAAATGCCCCTGTCTGTAGAAAAACAGCAGGGGCGGATTTATCGTTTAAAGGGGGCTTGCGAGAGGTTGTTACAGGGCCTTGACGGAAGCGAGGTTGTCGCTTGCGGGGATGGTTTCATCAAGTCTGGAATAGTAGATATGACGGTTTATGTTATCATTTCCCAGTAAACACTCTATGGTTCTGGTCGTGTCAAGGCAGCTTAAACCTTCGAATCCGCTGAGTTTAAGGTCAACGGATCCGTCCATGTGGATGGCGATGTCGATTTTATTCATTGCTACGGTACCCTGAAGTTCAGTTTCAACACCTGATCTTATTAACCTGTTCCTAAGACTCAGTGGAACATTTGGATGACTTTTCTCGGCTTGGCAAGAGGGTCATCCGGTTCCACGTAACGATCGATTTTCTCTTCCTGTTTGTCAGCCAGCTGGCGGCGCAGATCCCGGTTTTCAAGAACCAGACCGCTTATCAACTCAAGCTTATCTTTGTCGGTGGCAACATTTTTCTTGCGGAAGTGCTCGTATGAACAGAGAGCAATACAGGTAAACACCAGACCACCCCAGAATATAACCAGAAAAATTGCCACACTGTGAAGGGCGGGGATGAAGATTGCGGGGATTGCCAGCAAACCGACAAACTTGCCGAAGACCAGACAGGCTCCACCCACTCGGGTCAGAACCGGAGTCTGGTTAAACATAGTTTCAAAATCTTTAGCCTGCAGAGGTTTCCGGTAGGTTTTGTAGCCGGAGACTGATACCTTATTCATGACCTTTCTCCCTGACCTGACAACAACCGCTATTCTCTTTTTCTACTCCCTGTATGTGAATAATCTAACTATATCTATAATTAAGTATAATCCGCTTTTTGTCGAAAAGCAAATTATTTTATACAAAATATTATATTTTGTATTTTTTAATGATA
>JANTFH010000037.1 GCA_024763535.1 Thermodesulfobacteriota bacterium | reverse complement strand
CGCCCGCATTGCAAAACTCGCTTCGCTCAGACAGTTGCAATGCTTATGGGCTCTAGCTCGTTGGGAAAAACGACGAAATCATTTCCGCAACCGCTTACGAAAAACCACCCCCGTCCCTTCCGGAAAGATGGGAGATATTATTTGGTTTAAGTACTTTAAATTATTGGAAAACTCTCTTATGAATGGAAAAATTACGGTTCTCTCCTGCGGTATAGAACCGAAGAATATGGCCCACGGCCGGGCGCAGCTTTTTGCCGAGGCCGATTTTCTGGTCGGCGGGCGCCGGCAGCTTGAATCTTATACAGATTTCAGCGGTGAGAAAATTGTGCTGGCGGCTGATACCGCGCAGACTGTGGAAAAGATGTGTGATCTTGCGGCTAAAGGGCGCAGGATTATTGTTTTAGCTTCCGGTGATGCTTTGTTTCACGGAATCGGCGGAACCTTTATCTGGATGGCGGAGAGATTTGATAATCGTTTTGATCTGCATATAGAACCGGCCCCGACCGCCTTTCAGGCTCTTTTTTCCCGGCTGAAAATTACTTGGAACCGGGCCCGTTTTTTCAGTCTGCATCAGGGCGGTGAGATCCCGCAGCGGGAGATTTTATCGGCGCCTCTGGCAGTGGTTTATGGCGGCAGCCGGATAAATGCGGCTCAGGCGGCGGCAATTCTGGTTGAAAATTTCCCCGAAAGCGGTAAGCGGCGAGCGATTTTAGCGGAAAATCTCGGTTGTCAAGATGAGCAGATTCACAGCGCTTCTCTGACCCGGATAGCGGAATTGGCGTGCGGCCCGATATCTATTCTGCTGCTTCTGGAAACGGAAGATACTCAGATGATGCCGGATTTGGCACTCGGTCTTGAGAATCGGTTTTATGATCATGAAAAAGGTCTTATAACCAGCCCGGAAATTCGTTGTGTCGCGTTATCCAAATTAAGTCTGCCGCCGGCCGGAGTTTTATGGGATATCGGTGCCGGCAGCGGCTCGGTCGGTCTTGAAGCAGCGGCTTTGCGGCCTCAACTTGAGGTTTATGCGCTGGAGAAAAATCCCGAAAGAATCAGGCAGATTGAAAATAATCGCCGGCGGCTTGGTGTTGCCAATTACAAAGTGGTCAATCAGCCGGCTCTGGATGGTTTCGTTAAGTTTCCACCCCCGGACAGGATTTTTATCGGCGGCGGCGGTGAGCAACTGGCGAAAATCCTCAAACTTTCATTCAGGGCTCTTAATGCGGGCGGAATCCTGGTGGTGTCGGCGGTTACCCTGGAATCTCTGGCTGAGATTGCTGGTTTTTGCCCGGAGAGCAAACGGGAAGTTGTGCAGATTGCCGTTGCCCGGGAGAGTGATCTGGCCGGAAAGTACAGTTTTATGAAAAATGAGAATCAGGTAACTATCTCGGTCTTTGCTAAAGGAGAGGCAAATAATGAGTAAGAGTCGAGTCATTTTTGCCGGGGCCGGCCCCGGTGCGCCGGATCTGTTAACTCTGCGTACAGCCCGGGCACTGGCTGCCGCTGATCTGGTAATCTACGCCGGCTCACTGGTCAATCCCGAAGTCCTCAAGCACTGTCGTCAAGGGTGTCGTCTAGTTGACAGTGCCGCGATTGATCTGGATGAAGTTATCGCTTTGATAGAGAAAACGGTATCTAAGGATGAGCGGGTGGTGCGTCTGCACACCGGTGACCCGTCGATGTACGGTGCTATTTCAGAACAGATGAACCGTCTGGATGAACTTGCCATAGAGTATGAAGTGATTCCCGGAGTGAGCAGTGTTTTTGCCGCTGCCGCAGCGTTGCAATGTGAATTGACGATGCCGGATTTAAGCCAGAGTCTGATTTTGACCCGGACCGCCGGGCGGACACCGATGCCGGATCGAGAAACGGTGGCAAATTTTGCTGCGACCGGGGCGACCATGGCTTTTTTTCTCAGTGCCGGAAATCTGGAAACCTTGGCTAAAGAGCTTACGGCAGCGGGCATTACTCCGGATACTCCGGCGGCCGTAGTTTATCGGGCGAGTTGGAGCAACCAGAAGATTGTTCGCGGCTCACTTAAGATGATTGCCGCCGCCGCTAAAGACGCCGGTATCCGCCGTCAGGCGCTGCTTCTGGTCGGCCGGGTTCTGGATCGTTCCGGGGAGCTCTCGCGACTTTATGATAAACATTTTTCACACGGTTACCGCAGCCGCAGAGAGGATGAATTCTTTGTCGGAAACTGCGCTCTCTATGCGATGTCGAAAACCGGTCTGGCCAAGGCTCTGGAACTCGCCGGAGCCCTGCCGGAGGCTGATATTTTTGTCCCCGAACGTATTTTGTCAACCGAAACTGCAGGTAACAGCGGCAGTACCGTGCGGGTGCAGGCCTTTGCCGAAGGGCGGCTGAGTGAACTTCTGAAACAGCAGTGGGACTCTTTTTCGGCCCATATTTTTATTGCCGCAACCGGGATTGCGGTACGTAAGATCGCCCCGCTCCTGAAATCTAAAACCTGTGATCCGGCGGTGGTAGTCTGTGATGAGAATGGGGCGTCGGCAATTAGCCTGGTCGGCGGTCATATCGCCGGAGCCAATCGCCTGGCCCGTAAGATTGCGGCTGTTACCGGAGGTAGGGCGATCATCACCACAGCCACGGATATTCATAATCTGCTTGCTTTCGATGAACTGGCGTCCCGCTGTGGCTGGCGGGTTAGAAATCCGGAGATGATAAAAGTCTTTAACGCTGCTCTACTCGAAAACAGAAGGATTGATGTGCTTTTGCCGCCGGAGCAATTTACCGATTTTTATCAGGAGAGGAAAAATCTCAAACTGATCAGCTCTCTTTCTGAAGCCGAAGCCGGGTATGTGGTCGTTTACAAACAACCGGTGGATCAGCACCCGTCGGCGGCGGACAGTAAGAAACTTATCCTCTATCTGGATGATCAGCATGCGTAAACTGGTTCTCGGTGCCGGTTGCCGGCGGGGGGTTACGGTTGCATCTTTGCAGCAGGCGCTGGCTCAATTTCTTGAGAAAAACGGTATTTTTCAGGAAGAGATTGTATTGATCGCAAGTTGCGATCTTAAAAGTGACGAGCCGGGCCTGCTGGCTCTGGCACAGGAGTTGTTGGTAGAGATTAGATTTTTTCCCCGGGCTCAACTGGACCGGGTTTCAGTTCCCAATCCATCGTCTAAGGTAAAAGATAAGATCGGCATCGCTTCGGTCTCTGAAGCGGCCGCAATCCTGGCCGGAAGCGGGGAGTTGCTTGCAGCAAAACACAAATACGTAAATATTACTTTCGCTCTTGCCGTTAAATAGGGCGCAAGCGGAAAACATGAGCTTCGCACTTTAAGAATATCGAATCTCTTCGGTCAAATAAAATCTCCTGTTTTTTAAGGAGGGGGCGGGGGCGGTTTTTCGAAGCGCTTGCGGAAACGATTTCGTTGTTTTTCTTAGGCGAGAGAGAGCCCATAAGCATTGCAACTGTCTGAGCGTAAGCGAGTTTTGCAATGCGGGTGAAGCGAGTATAAGAAAAACAGAAATCTTAACGCTTAGCGGAGAAAATTCGCCCCCGGCCCCGGATTTATTGTCTGGCTGAATAGCTACAAAATATCGGGCTTTCGTTTAAGCCCTGAATCAGGAATTAACCATGAATAAGAATATGAAAACCGGAAAGATCTATGTTGTCGGTCTGGGACCGGGCCGGCGTGAGTTGGTTACGCCGGCGGCGCTTAAAGCGGTGGCGCGTTGTCCGGTGGTGGTCGGCTATAATAAATATATCGCCCAGATAGCTGACCTTCTGGAAAATAAAAAAATAATCAAAAACGGTATGGGCGGGGAGGTAGAGCGCTGTCGTCTCGCTTTTGCCGAGGTTTTAGGCGGCCTCGATGCCTGTGTGGTCTGCTCCGGTGATGCCGGAATCTTCGCGATGGCCGGTCTGATCTATGAGTTAAGGGATCATGACGAGAGTTTTGCCGAAGTTGAGATTGAGGTGGTTCCCGGATTGACCGCGGTTAATGCCGCAGCCGCCAGTCTGGGATCACCCCTGACCAATGGCTGTGCGATTATCAGTCTCTCCGATCTGCTGGCCCCGACGGCCACGGTTATAAAGAATGTTGAAGCTGTGGCGCAATCGGATCTGGCCTGCGCTCTCTATAATCCGGCGGGGAAAAAAAGGCGTGATCTACTGCGGCAGGCGGTGACGATTTTTATCCGGCAGCGGGGGGAAGAGATACCCGCGGCTCTGGTTAAACACGCAAGCTGTGAGAATGAGGAAAAATGGCTGGGCCGGCTTAGTGATCTGCCGCTTGAGATGGTGGATATGAATACCCTGCTGTTGATCGGCAACTCAACCGCAGTTATTAAAAATGGAATCTTCTATGACCGGAGAGGGTATGCCGAAAAATATTTCGACTGATCCGAATGGTGGCAGCCGCTCTTCTTTTTCCGCTTTCTGTATCGGCGCCCCCCATTCTGGTGGTGGCAAAACGACGTTGACGCTGGCCCTGCTTCGCGCTTTAAAACGGCGCGGGTTGAAGGTGCAGCCGTTCAAATGCGGTCCCGACTATATCGATACCGCATTTCACACGCAGGCGGCCGCGGCTCAATCAGTAAATCTTGATACCTGGATGATGGGTAAAGCCGGAGTCAAAGACTCCTTTGCCCGGGCCTGTGGTGATGACGATGTTGAGGTTGCGGTTATTGAAGGAGTGATGGGGCTTTTCGATGGTTTCGCGCCGGATTCACTGGTGGGCAGCAGTGCTGATTGTGTTCGCCTTTTGCAGCTTCCGGTAATCCTGATTGTTGATGCCAAAGGTATGGCCGGGAGTATCGCGCCCCTGGTCAAAGGGTTCTGTGAGTTTCATCGTGAGGTTGAAATCCGGGCCGTGATTGCCAATAATGTCGGCAGTAAATCACATACTGAAATCCTGGCCGCGGCTTTATTGCATGCCGGTCTGCCGCCGCTTTTAGGCGGTTTGCCGAAAAATCCTGAGTGGCGTCTTGAAGAACGACATCTGGGATTGACCCCATTTTCTGAAAATAAAAAACCCAAGCTCTGGTTTGAAAATCTGGCGGCCGCGGTGGAAGAGTTTGTTGATATCGACCGGCTGCTGACGATTACCGGGGTCAAGCGGCCGCTGCCGGCCCGAAAGTTGGCTTCGGCTCCGTCGCCTTTGGTTCGCCTGGCCCTGGCCCGGGACGCGGCCTTTAATTTTTATTACCGGGATAATCTTACGCTGCTGCGGCAGGCGGGTTTTGAGATTGTTGAATTTTCTCCGCTTAACGATAAGAGCCTGCCGGATAACATTCAGGCGGTTATGCTGGGCGGCGGTTTCCCCGAGATGTTTGCCGCCGAACTGGCAGCAAATGACAGTATGCGGGCTCAGATAAGAGCCTTTGCTGAAGACAAGGGGATGATCTATGCCGAATGTGGCGGTTTTATGTATCTGGGTGAGACCCTCGAAAACAGTTCGGGAGAGATTTTCCCCATGTGTTCCTTGGTGCCGGGCCGGTCGCGCATGACCCCCAGATTGCGTTCTTTAGGTTATCGTGAGGTATCGACTCTGGAAGAGAGCTGTTTCGGGTCACCCGGTACGGAAATGCGCGGTCATGAATTTCACTGGTCGGAAATGGATATGACTAAACCCTGTTCACCCCTCTATCGGCAAAAGAGCCGGCGGGGGGAGCTTGAACCCTGTGGGGTTAAGATCGAAAATGTTTTTGCCAGCTATATCCACCTCCATTTTTCTTCCGCCCCGCAAGTTCTTGATACGTGGTATCGAAAATTGGCAGGTTTAAGATAGTGCCCCGGATGTCAAAATTGTTTCATGGCCGGTTTTATTTTATAACCGCAAAAAAATATTGACTTAGCAATTTGTATCAACTATGAAGTCGTTGAAAATTTCAGATGCTCTATTAATGAGCTTAATTGGGAACCCGGTTTAAGTCCGGGACGGGCCCGCCGCTGTAACCGGGGACGAAAGCTGCATAATGCCACTGTCTGTAAAGAATACAGATATTTGTAAAGAATACAGGTGGGAAGGCGCAGTCATTAGGATGAACCGGAAGTCAGAAGACCTGTCTGGAAATTTATTGTCAAAGGGATAAGTTTGGCGGTTTCAAGCCACCTCTTTTGACAACAGCTGAAATCAGAGAAAAGATGGACGCTGCAAAGAGTATCACCTCCGTGGACAAGGGGTGAATAGCTCAGAGTTATTCGTGGATAAATCAGGGACTCCTCGGATCAATTTTAATTGGTCCGGGGATTTTTTTTGCCTTTTTTCAGGGCAGTTAATGATCCCCGGCGACAGACTGCCGGTGCTTTTTAACCGGTAGATGCTCAGGAGGCATAAAATGAAAGAGGGTTATATCATTCATGTCGTAGGAAAAGCGGCCCAGGACGGAACCGCACTGACGGATCTTATCAAAAGAAACAATCTTGATCTCTTTGAGTATCGGTTAAGTGGTAATCGGCCGCTTCCCGGTATCTACAAAGCTTATCAGGAACTGCAGAAACAGCAGGTAACTTCAGTTAACTGTCTCTCGGTGAAGTTTAATGAAGAGGCCGGAGACTATGTTTTTCTGGAGCAGTCGCTGAGTCTTGATACCTGCACCGATATCAGCACCCTCTGTTCCGAACAGGAACTGGGTGCTACCAACCACTGAAACTAAACCGGTAAACAACTACAAATCAGTAAAAATCTCTCAAAAAAACTTTAACCTCGAAACTATGGAGTACAAAACTATGAAATCATTAAGTCTTTTTTTTATCGTCGCAATCATCTCTCTGGCTGTAGCCTCCCCGGCCGCTGCCGGTAAAACTAAACCGGCTAAAAAGGCGATTGTTCTCGCCGGCTTCGGCACCAGTTATCCCAGCGCCTTGGTCGCCATTACCAATATTCGCGACCGGGTTCAGAAAGCTTTCCCGGAAACCCGGGTTAAAATGGCTTTCACCTCCAATATCATTCGCAAAATCTGGCATAAACGGCAGAATGATAAAAAATTTCTCGCCGACAACCCTGGCATTCCTCAAGATATTCTCTACGTTAAAGGTCCGTTGGCAACCATCGCCGATCTTCAGGATGAAGGCTATAATGTCATCATCGTCCAGCCGACTCATATCTATGCCGGTGAAGAGTTCGCTGATTTAAGTTCATACATTGCCGGCCTTAATGCCATTAAAACCATTAAAGCCAAATTTATGCCTTTCAAAAAACTGGTCATCGGTCGGCCGCTTTTGGGTAAATATGGTATCGAATATGACTATCATGAAGATCTGGTTCCCGCTGCTGAAGCTCTGGCCGCAGATGTTGCCCTGGCAGATAAAAACGGTGCCACCCTGGTCTATATGGGACACGGCAATGAGTATTACAGCACCGGCATCTATGCCGAATTCCAGCATACTCTGCGGAAAATGTATCCCAAAACCAATATTTTGGTAGGAACCGTCGAAGGTTATCCCTCACTGGATAACGTCGTTGAAACTTTGCTCCACACAAAGACCAAAAAAGTCATGCTGAAACCTTTGATGATTGTTGCCGGCGACCACGCTAACAATGATATGGCCGGCGATGATGATGATTCCTGGAAGATGGTTTTAAGACGCAAAGGGATCGATGTGATTACCGTTACCAAGGGGCTTGGCGAAAATTCCAAGATTGCTGATATCTATATTGAGCATATAAAGGATGCAGCCAAAGATAACGATATAGAATTA
The DNA here is from genome assembly GCA_024763535.1 of Thermodesulfobacteriota bacterium. Classification (GTDB taxonomy): domain Bacteria; phylum Desulfobacterota; class Anaeroferrophillalia; order Anaeroferrophillales; family Tharpellaceae; genus Tharpella. The sequence continues at coordinate 16,594 of JANTFH010000037.1, read as the reverse complement.
TAACCGACACAACAATAGAAACGCTTGGATATTGGTAGCTATTCAGCTTGAACCTGTTCCAATAAGGGGATCAAGTTATTACGCCGGGAGGTTTCAGAGAGCTTCCCTGAATCAAACAGCGAAAAAATGGAGAAAAAAATGAAGATGGGTGTCAAAACAATGATTATTTTAATCCTTACTGTCGGTTTATTGTCAGCCGGCATGGCTTCTGTTCAGGCGGCCGAAAAGGTAGCACAACTTGACGAGGCGACGGCCTCTGCCGGAGAGCTTACAAAAAAGACTGTAGAGGAAGTAGAGCCGGTTGAGAAAGTACCTGCAAAGGCGACATCATTTTCTGAAGCCTTTACCAAAGGCAGCCCCAGCGGCCAGATTCGCCTGGGCTATATCTGGCATAATTCAGATGAATCCGGTACCAAGGCAACCTACGATCTGGCGCTCGGGGGCCAGCTGAAGTTTGAAACTGCAGCCCTCTATGGCATAAATCTCGGGGCCGCGTTTTACACCTCACATAGTCTCATTCGCCCGGATAAAAAACATTTCGATGACGAGTTATCTTCACCGGATAAGCATTACGATCTTCTGGCTGAGGCTTACATTAATGGTGAGTGGCAAGGCTTTAAGGCCTGCGTGGGACGGCAACTTTTAGATACCCCGTTTGCCGACAGTGATGATATCCGTATGACGCCGCACACCTTTGAGGCCGCGGTTGCCGGTTACAGCTACAATGATTTTTCTTTCACCGGCGGCTATCTGTGGGAATGGCAGGGCGTGGATGCCGGTTATCATAACGACGCTGATTTTGATAATATGGTTCCCGGTTCCGACGGTACCTGGATGGCGGGGATCAGCTACGACAGTGATCTGTTTACAGCCGGACTCTGGTATTACGGGGTTCGGGATGTAGTCAATGTTTTATATGCTGATATTGTTGCACCGTTCAAACTAAGTGACGGCATTACCTTGACCCTCGGGGCTCAGGCGGCCTTTCAGGGCGATGAAACCAACCATAAAACCTACGCCGAAATGGGCTCAAAAATCAAAGGCGATCTTTACGGCGTGATGGCTGAACTTTCAGTTTCGGGAATTACCGCCGGAGCGGCCTATAATCATGTATCGGTGGATGAGGGGGAAGCCCTGTTCGGCGGCTGGGGCGGCGGCCCGTTCTTTACCAACATCGACACCCTGGTTGCCAATGAATTCGCTGCCGGTCAGGATGCTGATTCCTATACCCTGTCGCTGGGCTATGATTTCGGTGAGATCGGCGTTGGCGGTTTAAGTCTCGGTTACACATTTGGTCACTACAAAGGTGGTGCCGATCCCATGGACAGTTCTGCTGACGCAGAGGTAGATGAGAATGACATCACAATTGAATACGAGATCACCGATGCATGGTCTGTTGACGCTGTCTATGTTATAAGCCATGACAAGGAAAACAGTGATTCCGAGTGGGACTATGACCGGGCTCAGATACGGGTGAATTTTACCTTCTAGGTGACAAGGCTGAAACAGATCTGGCTGACGTAAAAACCTTAAAGTAGGCCATCCCGGCATGATCTTCTGCGCGGGAAAACAGCTTGGTTAAATAGTGGGCTTTCGCAAATATGGCTGCCGGGTTTGACCTGAGGAGTTTAAACCCGGCAGCCTTGATCGCAAAATGAAAAAACACCGGGGTCGTACCAATGCCCACTGACATTCTATCCGCTTATTTACCCTGAAATACCGCCGGTCTTTTTTCGACGAAAGCTTTTAAGCCTTCACTGGCATCTTCGCTGGCAAAGGCCTTCATGAAAGCATTCTGTTCGATCTGCATGGCCATATCAGTATCCTGGTCATAACCTTTGTAGATCGCTTTTTTAGCCTGAGCAATGCCGATAACGGCTTTAGTTGCCATCTTTTCGGCAAAGGCAATCGTTTTTGCCTCAAGTTCATCGCCCGGCATCAACTCCTGAACAATCCCCAGATCATAAGCCTCCTGCGGAGTCAGGTTTTTGGCGGTGGCAATGAAGTAGAGTGCCTGTTTGGTTCCCAGCAGCCGGGCCAGACGCTGGGTGCCGCCGGCACCCGGAAGGATGCCCAGGGTGGTTTCGGGCAGACCTAAAGCCGGAATCTTGGTTTTGTCTTTAATGGTTACGCTCTCAGCCATAAACCGGAAATCGCAGGCCATGGCCAGTTCCAGACCGCCGCCCAGAGCGTATCCGCCGAGGGCGGCAATGGTCAGCTTGGGCATATCCTCAAGTTTTTGATTAACCCGCTGCAGTTCACCGGAGATATCCCAGGCATCGTAAGCCGTCATCTGCGTAAACATTTTAATGTCGGCTCCGGCAACGAAGAATCCGGGAATCTCACTTTTGATTACCAGAACTTTAGCGGCATCGTCTGCGGCAATTTCATCAAAAGCCCGGTCGAGTTCGGCCACGATGGCTTCATTCAGAGAGTTTGCCGGAGGCCGGTTCAGGCTGATGATGCCGACACCGTTTTCAACTTTGATTTTTAAAAATTCGTAGTCCATGATTTAAGTCCTCTCGCCTAAGTGTTAAAAACATTTTTGATAAAATTTAGATTTTGCTATCTAGCATACTTGTTCGGGTGGTTCAAGTGGAAAAAGTCACGAGCCTGTCGGGTGGTTACGGCCCGGCCATTAAAATCGGATTTGTTAGTGAAAACTATTTGACTGTATAGGAGAAATAGTATACTACAATTAACGCATATTTGGGGTTGAACTATAAGGTTGATTATCGGGAGTTTGAAGCATTGTTTGAAGGCTTGCAAAAGCTTGGTAGCCTGGGACTGGGCAGCTTGGAAAGTATGGGGCGATCAGCCCTTTTTCTTTGCTTTACCATTCGGGGAATTTTCCTGCCGCCGTTTAAGTTGCAACCGGTCTTGCGGCAGATTAAGGTTATTGGCTCGGGATCCTTTCTGGTAATTGTTTTTACCGGGGCTTTTGTCGGTATGGTCCTGGGTCTGCAGGGCTATTATACCTTAAGTAAATACGGCTCATCGAGTGCTCTGGGAGCGGCGGTGGCTTTAAGCCTGATTCGCGAACTGGGACCGGTACTGACCGCCCTGATGGTGATTGGCCGTACCGGTTCGGCGATGTGCGCGGAACTCGGTATTATGCGGATCTCAGAGCAGATTGATGCTTTAGACTGCATGGCTATAAATCCCTACCGCTACCTCGTGGCTCCCAAACTGCTGGCCGGACTGTTGTCGATCCCGTTGTTGACTGCCGTTTTCAACGTGGTCGGGGTTTTCGGCGGTTATATGGTTGGGGTCGTGTTGCTGCATGGTAACGGTGGGGCCTATATGGCGAGTATGCGGGCCAGTGTAGCCGCGATTGATCTTAAGATGTGTTTTGTTAAGGCGGTATGTTTTGCTTTCCTGCTGGTCTGGATATGTGCCGAGCACGGTTTCTGGGTAAATCGTCGCTCCTGGGGCTTCGGGGCCGAAGGGGTAAGCCGGGCTACGACTTCGGCGGTGGTTGTCTCGTCGGTTTCGGTTTTGGTGGCCGATTATGTTATCACCTCATTTATGTTGTAAATAAGAATGCCTGACTCATCATTTGCCATCAGACTGATCGATATTCACAAAAGTTTCGGCGCTCAGGCGGTTCTGCGGGGTGTTGATCTCGATATCGAGAGAGGTGCGACCACGGTTATATGTGGAGAGAGTGGTCAGGGCAAGAGTGTACTCTTAAAGCATATTTTGGGCCTTATCACTCCTGATCGGGGCCGGGTTCTGGTTGAAGGTCAAGAGATAAACCGTTTGCGCGGAGCCTCTCTGAATCAGTTGCGAACCCGGTTCGGGGTTCTTTTTCAGGGGGTTGCTCTTTTTGATTCAATGACTGTTTTTGACAATATTGCTCTGCCGCTCCGCGAACGGAGCCGCCTGTCGGAGCCGGAAGTTAACGACAAGGTTGAAAAATCACTGCAGATGATGGATCTTTGGGGCAGTGCGGAAAAATTTCCGGGTCAGCTTAGCGGCGGGATGAAAAAAAGAGTCGGTCTGGCTCGGGCTTTGCAGCTTGAACCCGATATCCTGCTTTTTGATGAGCCGACTACAGGTCTTGACCCGGTTAAGAGTCATGATGTTTACCAGCTCTTTTTTGCGACCCAGAAAAGGCTTGGTTATACCAGCGTTATTGTCAGTCATGATATTCCCAAGATTTTTAACCTCGCGGATAAGATAGCCATTCTTCATGAGGGCCAGGTGCGGGCCTGTATGGCTCCGGCCGAGTTGCAGCGGAGCCGGGATCCCTTTGTCAGGGATTTTATCATCAGGGTTATGGGCCGGGCTTATCAGAGTAGTTACGAGTCCGATTCGGATTGAGTTTTGCCAAGGAAAAAAGATGAAAAAATTTAATTTGGAGATGTCGGTTGGAGTCTTTATGCTGGTAGGCCTGCTGGCCATTGCCTACCTGACCCTAAATCTCGGGGGGTTGGAACTCTTCGGCGGAGACTACTATCGGGTGCATGCTGGTTTTGATTCGGTCAGCGGTTTGAAAGCTGGAGCCCGGGTTGAGATTGCCGGAGTTCCGGTTGGAAAAGTCGGCCGGATATCACTGGTAGATGATCGGGCGGATGTGGTTTTAGCCCTTAAACCTGAAGTGAAAATCGGCAGTGATGTTTTTGCCTCGATTAAAACGCAGGGTATAATCGGTGATAAATTCGTACTGCTTACTCCCGGAATGGAAGAGGACTATCTTAAAGATGGTGATGAGATTACTGAGACCGAATCAGCCGTCGATCTTGAGGCTTTGATCAGTAAATATGTTTTTGGTAAGGTTGACTAGGGTGCGTTATGTCTAGAAGAATTCTGCTGATTTTATTTATTTCATTCGTCTGGCTGGCCGTCGGGGTTAGCTTCAACGCTTCTTTATGTCGGGCCGGTTCCGGTTCTGATGTCGATAAGCTCGATAGTGTTGATGAATTTTCTGAATTTGATGATGAAATAGTGGAGGTTAATGACCCTTTGGAGATTATTAACCGGCCGATTTTTACCTTTAATCACAATTTGCATACCTGGGTTATCACACCGACGGCCAGGGCCTACCGGAAAGTGACGCCCAGTGTTCTTCGCATCGGGATAGTTAATTTCTTCAGTAATCTGCTGGAGCCGACCCGCTTTCTAAATTCTTGCCTGCAGGGTCGTTTTGCTGAGGCGCGGGACACATTGATGCGTTTTTTGTTGAATAGCACAGTCGGCGTGGCCGGTCTGATGGATCCGGCCACTTTTGACGGGATGAAGATCAATGAAAGGCGTTTTTCCTCGACCCTGGCTTATTATGGGGTTGGCCCCGGTCCTTATCTGGTGATCCCTTTTTACGGGCCGGGAAATCCCCGGGGAGTCTGTGGTCTGGTTGGTGATACCTTTGTGTCACCGCTTTTCTACATGGTGGGCGGGGATCCTATCGTGGTGGTTATTGTCAAAGCTTCGAAAACCATCAATCAGACCTCATTCAGACTGGGTGAGTATGAGAAGATGATTAGCGGGGCACTTGATCCCTATATTGCCATTCGTAATGCTTTTACCCAGCACCAGCTTGGGGTTCTGGAGTAACCGGTATTTACGGTCAGCCTTCCGGGGCTGCTTCGAGTCATTTTCGGTTGCGGGTATGTGATTTAAGAGTGTTTTTCTGCGCTATCCGGCCGCTTCTGTTTTTATCTATAATTAAGTATATTTTACGTTGGTGGAGTAGTTGTATGAAGTACAGTATACGTTGTCTTTTACCAGGTCTACTTTTATTGCTTTTTATTTCATTTTTTTCTCCGCTTAATCTCCAGGCAGCCGCCGGTCCCCAGGTACAGCTTAAATCAAGCATCGATAAAGTGATGCTGGTCCTGCGAGATAAAACTCTAAAGGGTGATGAAAATCGTCAGCTGCGGCGGGAAAAGATTGAGGAAGTTATTTTTCTCCAGTTTGACATGCAGAGGATTGCAAAGTTCTCTCTGGGTCGGGGTTGGCGGAGCTTGAATAACACCGAGCGCGATCGTTTTGTCGATCTTTTTCGGCAACTGCTAGCGAGAAGTTATATCCCGACGATTGATGGTTATGCCGGAGAGAAGATTACTTATAAGAGAGAAATTATCAAAGGCGATAAAGCCGAAGTGCAGACTGTAGTGGTCAGTTCTTCCAAGGAGATACCGCTGAATTATAAGCTTAAACTTAGTAACGGACGCTGGTTGATTTATGATGTTATTATCGAAAATGTCAGTCTCGTACGAAACTACCGGAGTCAGTTCGATCCGATTATGAAAAAAGAGGGTTTTGACGGTTTGATCAAACGGATGGAGAAGAGAATCGCTGAGGCCGGAGCCAAAGACAGTGACTGAGCCGAAGCTTATAGATGAAAGTGAAGTTTGTGACCGGTCAGATTTTGATTGGCGGAAATCACCGCTCTTCCGGTTTTGCGAGGGTTCAGACTGGGATATTTTTTTGCAGTCGGCATCATTATGTGAGAAAGCGGCCGCCAGTGTACTCTGGCATGAAGGCGAGCGCTCCCCGCTACTGGTTTGTGTTGTGAGCGGCCTGCTGGAGGCGGTTAAGAGGACTCCGGAGTGGGGAAAACCCATCGTCATGGCTCGTTATCTTCCCGGGGCCAGTGTGGGTGAGTTGGTTTTTGTTGATAAGGAAGAACATTCAACCACGCTACAGGTGGTTGAAAAGGCATCGCTGCTGACGCTTAATCAGGAGCAGGCTGAATCTCTTATGCTCAATGCGCCGGCGACCGTGGCGAGAATTACCCGTGGCGCGGCATGTCTGCAGCTTGAACGCCTGCGCCGGGCTGACCAGCGTCTGGCAACCCTGTTCTAATTTAAGGGTATACCTTTTGCTTTTTGCAGAAAATAGTTGCATAGATAAGTAGAACAATAATGGTTGGAACGAAAAAAACCCGTCTTTTTTATTCAATAGTTCTATTCGGTTCGCTGCTGGCGGGCCTGATTATAATCCTGCCGCAATTTCCCCAGGAGAGCCTGCGTGAGCGTTTTACTGCCGGATTTACCAGGGCCCTGCACCAGCCCTGCCGGATAGAGAGCGCGACTCTGCAGATTTTCCCTCATCCCGCCCTGGTTCTGCATAATCTTTCTGTAAGCAGAGATGAATCAATCTGTGAGGCCGGAAGCCTGGTTCTCGATCTCTCTTTAAGTTCTCTGGTCTCCTTTACACCGGAAGTAGTCGGTGCCCATCTTCTGGGAGCCCGGATCAAGACCTCTTTGACTCCTTTCGGTACTTCTGAAACTGGGTTTTCCGGGCAAACGACTGTTGCCGCTCCTTTTCCTCTCTCCATAGATTCAATCAACCGTAATTTCTGGTCACATAAATTACATCTTGAGTATCTTCTGATAAAAGATAGCTCCTGTGAGTTGAGCGGAATTTCCGGATTGCATAATTCGCTCTCTCTGACCGATCTCAACGGCAGCTGGCATTTTTCGGAGCGGAACTTCAGCGAAAAACTCGAACTTGCCGGGGGGATCAGCGGCGGTCGAGGGGAACTCAAAATGACCCGCTATAGAGTTGCCGGGGAGAAGGCGGAAGAGCGAGATAAGTTGTTCGACCGGGCTGGAGATCGCATCGAAATATCCTGTAACCTGAAAGATCTGTCACTTACGGATTATGAGCTGGCACTGTTTGCGGACGGCAATCGGAGTTTACGCGGGGGTTTGACCCGGGGCACGCTTAAACTTGATATTAATGGTGACCCCGAAGGCGGCTTGAGGGTCGCGGCTCATTTCTTGAGTGCCGGGCATACGGTTAAAATTTATGATGCGGTTTCCGATACGGAAAAGAGCTGTTCGCAGGGAGCTGTGAAAGCCTCATTGACCGGTTTCCTGCAGCGTCATGACGGTTATCTCAATATCAAGAGTGCGGCCCTCGAATACCCCGGGGCGGCAACCCTTTTTTATCGCGGCCTGGTGCGTTTTAATAAACCTTTCTTTGTTGATCTTGTCAGTGAGTTGAAGGTTAATGATTTAGGCCTCTTCACCCACAGCCTGCCCTGTCTCGCGCTCTCCGGCTATGAGGCCGGGGGAGAGTTGGCGGGGCAGTTGAAACTTGTGGGAAATCCCGGTTCAGCCCCGGTGTTGCAGGTACAGCTTAAGGCTGATAAAATAGTTTTGCAACCGGCGGCGTTATCCTCGTCGCCTGAGGCTAAATCGAGCATCCACGAATCGGAGAAAGCGTCCGATAAAGAGTCTGCAGCCGGGTTTAAGCCGCGTTTTGGCGCGTGGCTCAGGCAGGTGGCAAGCTGGGGGTGGCGGATCAAGAGTGACTGTAAGATTGCGGCTCTTGAATTACCGGAAATGACGGTTTCAGATATCTCTCTGCTGGCGGAAAAAAGTCTGGTGCAGGTTGAAATTGAGCGTCTGGCGGCGCATTTCGGTAAAGCGGGTCAGCTTCGGCTCTCGCTTATTCTTGAAAATCTGCTTGATGATCCTCGTTGGCAGGCTTCTCTGGTGGCGGAGAAACTTGATTTAAAACCTTTTGCTCAGACCGTTCCCTGGACCGGGATTCTCAACGCTTCTCTGGTTGGCGGCGGCCGGCTGCAGAGTGACTCAGGACAACTTTCCGATTTTGATCTTAATGGTAAGTGGAATCTGCGTCGGGGGAGACTGCACGGCTGTTCTCTGATGCGGGAGTTCAGCAATTTTCTGGAGCGATCCGGAAAAAAAAGGGTGGGGGAAAATTTTTCATTGCTTGCCGGTAAATTCACCCTGCGTAATAATGTGTTGAGTCTTAAAAAACTGAAACTTGTTACGGTCGGAAATCGGCTGACTGCCGACGGTAAATTCTTTTTCGATGCCAAGCGGCTTAAGTTTTACGGTCGCTACCTACCGAAAACCTCATCTCCGTTGTCATTCAACCTCAGCGGCAGTTGCCAAAAGCCTCAATTCAAGGTTTTGGGCCGCTGATTTTCCAGCACCCCTTCGTAAATTTTCTCTATCCTTTCACAGACATTACGCCAGCCGGTTTCAGCCAGGATTGTCTGCAGATTATGGCTGCAGACAAATTGCTGCTGTCGCACCCGCTTGAGTTGCGTGGTCAGGGCCTGTTCCAGATTATTGATAAACGGCAGTTCGTTTTCTTTAGGCAGGGTGTCGGGGCCGACAAGCTCAGGTTTTGTGATGCAGCTTACCAAACCTGTGGCAATGGCCTCCTCGGTGACTAACTCCCGAATTCCGGGCAAATCGGTAACTATAACCCGGCAATCACAGGCCAGAGCTTCCAGAAGTACCAGTGGCAGGCCCTCATAAAAAGAGGGTAGGATCATGATGTGGGCGCGTTGAAAACGGTTTGCCAGTTGCGCCTGGCTCAAGGCACCCAGAAGTTCAATCTTCGGGTTGCCTGCCGCCAGTTCTTTGATCTCGTCCGCTTCCGGCCCGGCCCCGCTTCCGGCCAGCCATAAACGCGCATTCTCATCAGTTAGATTTTTGAAGGCTTTGATAAGCCATAAAACACCTTTGGCTCGGCTCAGTTTGCCGGCGTAGATGATGGTCGGCCGGGTCTCTTTGGCACAGTAATTACGGCAGAAGAGATCCTGCCGGTAGCCGGTGCCGGTAACTGCCACCTGTTCGGGAGACAATTTGTATCTGGCTATAACCTGACGGCGCTGATCGTGGTTTAAGACGATGGCTTTATCAACCGATTTGAGATTGCCGATAATTTTTTCCGCCAGTCGCGGTGCCAGTTCGAGTTGGCGTAATTCGGTGCCGTGGACGGAGACGACCAGCGGTATTTCCGGGAAAAGGGTTTTAACTAGACCGCTTAAAATCCAGAGGTGATGCGAGTGAATCAGATCAGGGGAAAAACTTTTAACCGCCTGCTGCAGGGACTGGGTAAAAGCTTTTTCGTAGAGTTTCAGACGTTTGTCATCAAAACTTGAAAAACGGGTGCTGGGGTAGGGCATAACGTCACTCATGCCGGCTACCGGAAAGGGCAGGGAGTTGCTGTCAAAGCGGGTCGCAAAAATTTTGTCGCGATCTACGCTCAGCTCGTTTTCGTCTAGAGCCATTGTCGACGGCAGGCCGCAGACAACGGCCTGTTCAATCCGGCCGGTGGCCGCTGCTTCTCTGACAACCGCCTGAAGGTAGACGCCGCTGCCGGTTTTCCCCGGAATCTGAGATAAGCAGTGGAGGATACGCATACTTAGGATCCGGGGCCCCTTTACCTTAACTGGAAAAGTTATCCCAGGCCCGGCCGGCAGCCTGACGCCCCTGATTTATGCAGTCGGGGATACCGATGCCGCGATAAGCGGCTCCGGCAAGATATAGACCTTTATGGTCATTGGTGATCTTATCGATCGCATCCAGGCGTTCCAGATGGCCGATTATGTATTGAGGCATCCCCCTGGGCCAGCGGTAGATCCAGCTCTTTTGCGGCGGGCTGCTGATATTCATGATTGTATTAAGTTCCTCTCTGACCATCGCCAGCATCTCCTGATCGCCGGTGGCGACCAACTCCTGACGATGGGCGCCGCCGACGAATGCCCGCAGCAGAACCATGCCTTCCGGGGCCCGGTGATCCCATTTAATGGATGACCAGGTGACCGCCATGATCCGCCGGTTGGCAATCTTCGGCACAATAAATCCGTAAGCATCGAGCGGGTGGGGGATGGCCTGCCGCGGGAATGCAAGTGATACCGTGGCCGATGAGACGTAAGGGATCTCTGCCAGCAGATCGGAGAGGCGCGGCATCTCCTCCCGGAACAGATCGGCCGCGGAATAGGCCTCGGTGGTTATGATGACCGCATCCACCGGGCTTATCTCACGGTTTGTTTCACTAATTATCCAGCCGCCTTTCGGGGCCGGGGTGATCTGTGAGATGTCACGTTCTAAGAGTATGTTTTCCCGGCCTATGACCTCGCTTAGTTTATCAACAATCCGGCCCAGACCGTCATTCATGGAGATGAAAAAAGTCTTTTTCGGCCCCGTCGGGGCGGGTCGCTTTTTCATCATCTCGACCATCTTCTTCTGGCGTTTCAACATGCCGATGATGAGGCTGCCGCCATCCTGCTCCATCTCCAGAAAACGGGGGAAGGTGCTTAAGAGGCTCATATTTTCTGGGTTGCCGGCGTGAATGCCGCCAATCAGGGGTTCAGCCAGTTTGTCCAGCGCCTCCCGGCCGAGCCGGCGCCTGACAAATGAGGCTAAAGTTTCATCTCCGCCATCCTTGCGTTTCGGTACGAGAAGATCACCGGCCATGCGGAGTTTACCCGGCCAGGAGATCAGTTTGGAAGCGAGGAAAGGGAGCGGCTTGGTCGGTACCATCATCATCACCCCTTCCGGCAGGCGATGCAGGGCGTGATTGTCGAAGACGAAGGTTCCGGAGGCCCGGCTGCTGGTATTCAAAAGTTCATCTTCCAGGCCCAGCTCCTTGACCAGCTGCAGGGCCCAGGGCTTCTCAATGATAAAACAGTCGGGGCCGCCCTCAATCAGATATGAATCATCCTTTTTGGTGATTATTTTACCGCCCGGAGAGGAAGCTTTCTCAAAGATTTTAATATCAACCGGAGTGCCGGTCCGGCGGGCTTTCAAGGTCAGTTCATAAGCGGCGGCCAGGCCGCTTATGCCGGCACCGATGATTGCAATTTTTTTAGGTGTCGTCATAAATGGTTATCTCTTGTTGATAAAGTCGGCCAGCATATCGATGAAATCATCGTCGGCATTGGCAGGTTGCGACCGGCAGAGGTTGAGATTGTGCCGGGCACAGAAGTCCTTTAACTCCAGATCAAGGTCGTAGAGCGTTTCCAGATGATCCATGCTGAAACTTACCGGGACTACCATAATATTGCGAATCCCCGTCTGCCTTAACTTGAGCAGATGGTCTTCGATCTCCGGCTCAAGCCAGGCTCCGGGGATATTACCTTTGCTCTGGTAGGCGATTGAGGTCCGGCAGTCGGGAAGGAGTTTGCTGACGGCGGTGACATTGGCGGTGATCTCCTCGACGTAAGTATCACCCTTGTCAACATAACTCTGCGGGATATTGTGCGCGGAAAAGATCAGCCGGGTATCATCGGCATCCAGCTGTAAGCCCTGCCGGCGGGCGGTTTTTAAGATGCGGTCGGCCAGCAGTCGGTTGTAGGCCTCTTCCTGAAACCAGCCCTCCCGGCGTTTTAGCTTGAGGTTGGATCCTGAAGTAACCTCTTCCAGAGTCTGGTAGTAGGCGGCCGAACTTATGGTTGAAGAGTGCGGTGACAGAGAGAGAGCCGTAACTTCAGTTATCCCGGATGCGGTCATTTCAGCGATAACCGTTTCGATACTCGGTTCAGCGTAGCGGAAGGCCAGATAGACCGGGAGATCAACTAACTTTTGCTCCAGTTTGTCTCGGATCCGGCGGCAGATTTCCGGCAGCGGCGATCCTCCGCCGATCGCCTGATATTTCTTTTTAACTCTCTGCAGCAGCCCCGGAGGCAGCTGCTCGCGCCGGAGCAGACGCTGCATGAAAGGTTCAATCTCAGCAAGATTTTCCGGCCCGCCGTAGGCCATTAACAGTACCGCTTCTTTCATATTTTTACCTGATATAAGAGTTTTGAATATTGTTCGTCAGCTATAGTAACAGGTCGAGATATAAGGACAAATTCTGAAGCTTCTCTGTTTCTTTTATTTGGATTTGTGGCAAAATGCCGACGATAAACTTTTGCCTGAATAGCTGTTTATGGTGCGAATTCAACGCTAACGGGTTTATCAATAATGCCCGCTTTCAGGCCGCGATTGAAAAGTTCAATAATCCCGGTACGGGCGGCCTCGGGATACTCCAGGGTGTCCTGATTGGCGTAAAGATTGAGGTAGCGATCCAGGAGCTGACGATTGTTTAAGGCGGGATCCTTGCGGATTTCCCGGGCGAGAAGGTAGTCGATTACTTCGTCGCGATGCTCCAGGGCATAGGCGATGCTCTGCCGGAGCAGGGCCGAGACGGTTTTAATCTTTTCCGCTCCCAGGTCTTTGCGGATCACATTGCCGCCCAGAGGGAGCGGCAGGCCGGTCTCCTGCCACCACCACTCTCCCAGATCGAGAACCTTGTGAAAACCTCTCTCTCTGTAGGTGAGATTGCCTTCGTGAATAACGACAGCGGCATCAACCTCTCCCTGACGCAGAGCTTCAAAGGTCTTCTCGAAAGGACTGATTGGAATTACCTGAGGGGTGAAATCCGGACAGATCAGTTTGAAGACCAGGCAGGCTGTGGTCGAAAAACCGGGGATTGAGATCTTTTTCCCGGTCAGCTCTGCCGGTGTCAAAGGGGTTCGGCTTAAAACCAAAGGACCGTAATTGACGCCGATGCTGCCGCCGTGCGGCAACAGCAGATAGTTGTCGCAGATATCGGCATAGGCCCGGATTGAGACGGCGGTGATGTCTACGGCATTGTTTATGGCCAGTTCGTTCAAGGCCATGGTGTCGTGTCGCTGATGTTCAAAGATCAGACCCTTAGTGTCGATTTTTCCTTCAAGCAGGGCGTAAAACATAAATAGATCATCGGAATCGACACTGTAGGCCAGGGTGATAGGCTTGCTGTTTTTTTTCACTAGAGATCACTCTCCATGCGGATAACCGCGGTCGGGGCGGCGATGATATCGAGCTGGTCGATTTCACTCAAAGCGGCCCGCAGGTTTCTCTCCCTGGCGATATGGGTCTGCATGACAATCGGTACGGCGGTGGCGTCACCCTGACCCCCGCCCTGCTGGATGACGGAAGCGATGCTAATTTCATGACCGCCTAAAATGCCGGCAATCCGGGAGAGAACCGAGGTCTTGTCATGGGCCGAGAAGCGCAGGTAGTATTGCGAGCTGATCTCGCTCATGGGACGATAGTTGCCGGGGGTTATCCGGTTATCCTGAAAACCTAAATCCGGAATCCGGCGCATATTGCTGTTGCTTAAGTTGCGGGCGATATCAATAAGATCACCGACCACCGCGCTGGCGGTGGCCATCATGCCGGCCCCCTGTCCGTAGTAGAGGCTGGGGCCCAAGGCGTCGGCGTTGACAAAAACGGCGTTGAAAACGTCGTCGATTTTAGCCAGCATATGCTCTTTGGGAATCATCGTCGGATGAACCCGGGTTTCAATACAGCCGGCCTCATTTTTGGCGATGGCCAGAAGTTTTATCTTGTAGCCGAATTCCCGGGCAAATTCGAAATCGACCGGCTTAATATCACTGATTCCCTCGACATGAATTTTTTCAAAATCGATGGGGCAGGAGAAGGCGAGTGAGGTTAAAATCGCCAGTTTATGAGCCGTATCAATGCCTTCGACATCGAAGGTCGGATCGGCTTCAGCGTAGCCGAGTTCCTGCGCATTTTTCAAGACCGCGGCAAAATCGGCCCCCTCATCCCCCATCTTTGTCAGGATATAGTTGCAGGTACCGTTGAGGATACCGCAGACTGAAGTTATATTATTGCCGGCTAAAGCCTCACGCATGGTTTTGATGATCGGAATGCCGCCGCCGACGCTGGCCTCGTAATAGAAATCAACCCCGTTTTCCCGGGCGGTAGTGAAGAGTTCATTACCGTGCTTGGCGAGCAGGGCCTTATTCGCAGTGACGACACTCTGCCGGTTTTGCAAAGCCCGTTCGACAAAGGTTCGGGCTGGCTCATAACCGCCGATCAGCTCAATGACGATATCGATCCCGGGATTGCCGATAACCTGGTCGATATCGGTGGTTAAAATGCCGTCAGGAATAGTAACGCCGCGATCCGTTGTGATATCAAGATCGGCAATTTTTTTCAGTTTAAGTTCAACTCCCAGCCGGGCATTTATGACTTCGTGGTTTTCCAGAAGCACCTTGGCGACGCCGGCCCCGATGGTGCCGAAACCGACTAATCCTATATTGATATTTTTCATTGTATCCATAATTCCTGTTGGTGTTTGTGCTTAAATTAAATCCGTTATCAGAAATGATAATTTTTGTATAGTTGTTGTGTATTCCGCCGCCGGCCGGCTTACATAATGTGGCGCAAACCGCGGATTGCCTGGCGGATTCGGTGTTCGTTTTCAACCAGAGCAAAGCGGACATGTTCGTCACCATATTCACCGAAACCGATGCCGGGTGAGACCGCGACCTTGGTGTCACGAATCAATTTTTTGGCAAATTCCAGAGATCCCATGGCCAGGTGCTGTTCGGGAATTTTAGCCCAGGCGAACATCGTTGCTTTCGGTTTTGTAATCTCCCAGCCGATCCGGTTCAGACCTTCACAGAGAACATCCCGCCGGTCACGGTAGGTATTGACAATTTCGCTAACGCACTCCTGGTCGCCGCGCAGGGCCGTGATCGCCGCGATCTGCAGAGGCTGGAACATGCCGTAGTCGAGGTAACTTTTAATCCGGGTCAGGGCATGAATCATGCGTCTGTTGCCGACACAGAAACCGACCCGCCAGCCGGCCATGCTGTAGCTTTTCGAGAGTGAAACGAACTCAACCGCAACCTCGCGCGCGCCCTCGACCTCCATGATTGAGGGGGCTCTATAGCCGTCAAATATGAGATCGGCATAAGCGAAATCATGGACTATAAGGATATTGTTCTCGCGTGCATAGTCAACGATCTTCTGAAAAAAATCAATATTGATGACGGTTGTCGTCGGGTTATGGGGGAAACTTAAGATCATCATTTTCGGCCGCGGCCAGGTCAGGCGGGTGGCCGCCAGTAGGTCTTCAAAAAAGTCGCGGTCGGGAGATAGCGGAATACTGCGCAGATCACCGCCGGCAATAATTACCGAATAGGGGTGAATCGGATAGGCCGGGGAGGGGACAAAAACCACATCCCCGGGATCGATGGTGGCCAGGGCCAGATGTGAGAGTCCCTCCTTGGCACCGATAGTGGCAATGGCCTCACCTTCAGGATCAAAATTTACATTAAATCTTCTCTCATACCATTCACAGATGGCTTCCCGGAGGTGGGGTACCCCGCGTGAGACCGAATAGCGATGGTTGCGGGGGTTGTAAAGGGCCTCGGAAGCCTTGTCCACGATGTGCTGCGGAGTCGGCAGGTCAGGGTTTCCCATACCCAGATCAATGATGTCTTCACCGGCCTGCCGGGCCTTCATCTTGAGCTCATTGACGGTAGCGAAAACATAAGGAGGGAGACGTTTTATACGGTTGAACTCTTCCATGGTATCTATTTATCCAAATTTTAGTGGTGAAAACAGTATTACGGTTATGTTTCTTAAGTTTATATCGGATTTAAGCTTTATCCGAACGGTGCCCCGACATAACACGTTTTTCCGGCTTTTTCAACCCATGTAACTCAGGTTTTCGGCGCAACTGGTTTGTAGCCTAGGTCAGGCTGCTCGGGATGGCTGCGGGCCGCCTGGTTGGCAAGTTGGTCGCAAACCTCATTTTCGGGATTGCCGGCATGACCTTTAACCCATACCATCTCGACTTTATGGTGATCGGTTAAATCAAGCATTTTCTGCCAGAGATCCGGGTTGATTGCCCGGTCACCGGTTTTTTTATTTCTTATCCAGTTGTTCTGCTGCCAGCGTCGGGCCCATCCTTTGGTGATCCCATCGACAACATATTTTGAATCGCTGTAGAGAG
Source organism: Thermodesulfobacteriota bacterium (assembly GCA_024763535.1). GTDB lineage: Bacteria > Desulfobacterota > Anaeroferrophillalia > Anaeroferrophillales > Tharpellaceae > Tharpella. Next base: position 76 of record JANTFH010000037.1, on the reverse strand, counting down.
TTACCCGGCATCTCTCCTTCAAGGCTTCCAGGCCTTTTATACAGGCCAGAAGCTCCATCCGGTTGTTGGTTGTTTC
>JANTFH010000036.1 GCA_024763535.1 Thermodesulfobacteriota bacterium | reverse complement strand
ATAATGCGGCTCTGGCTCTCAGGGCTCTGGAGTCGCTGTCTCATGAAGGTCTTTTTGAGATAGATCCTGATATCGTCGCTACCGCGCTGTCACGGGTAAGTTGGCCCGGACGTCTGCAGCAGGTCGGCGAATCTCCCGATATATATCTTGACGGGGCTCATAATCCCCATGGGATTCGGGCATTGCTGCCGGAGCTTAAACGCTTAAAAGGTGATCGGCGTCTGATTTTACTGCTAGGGGTGATGAAGGATAAACGCATTAAAGAGATGGCCTCCCGGCTGGCCCCCATGGCAGATGAAATAATTGTCACCCAGGCCCCTCTGGACCGGGCCTGTAACCCGGATCGGCTAGCGGAAGAGGTCCGGGTTTATTGTTCTAAAGTAAGCGTTACCGACTCGGTTGCCGAAGCCTTGAGCCGGGCTCGAAAACAGGCTCGAGCCGATGATCTCATCTTTCTTACGGGTTCTCTCTATTGTGTCGGTGAAGCCTTTGAAACCCTGGATATACCGGTTGTCTGATGCTTTCGGTATGCCTTTATTTTGTTGCCATTCCCAGGGAATTTTTTATTGCGAGTTACCGCTGAATGAAAATTACCGCTATATACGGCAGTCCCCGACGCCGGGGTAATACCTCTCGTTTACTTGAATCAGCGGTAGCCGGGGCCCGCAGTGTCGGCGCCGAGGTGACGGAGATTGTCCTGCGAGATCTTAAAATATCACCCTGTCTGGAAATTTATGCCTGTCGTGAATCAGGTTGTTGTGCTATTGAGGATGATTTTCAGGGTCTGGCTCAGAGGCTTCAGGAAACTGACGCGACCATGCTCGCGTCGCCGGTTTTTTTCTATGCGGTCAGCGCTCACACCAAGATAATGATGGATCGCTGTCAGTCTTTGTGGGTGAAAAAATACTGGCTTGAAAAACAGCCTTTTGGCCAAGCCGAAAACCCTAAGCCCGGGCTGTTTATTGCGGTTGGAGCCAGTTGCGGCAAACGTCTATTTGATGGTTGTAAAATGAGTGTCAGCTATTTTTTTGACACCTTTAACACCTCGCTCCACCGCTCTCTGACCTACCGCGGCCTTGATGGCGCGGATGAGATTCTTGAGCATCCGGAATATCTGGACGAGGCCAGGGAGGCCGGAGTCGAGTTGGTTTCTGCCCTCTGAATAAGCTGCATTTTTTTCTCTTCTTTCAAAGGATATAGTGATTTATAATGAAACAGTTTTCCGCAGTTAAACTTGTAATCGAACTTTTCTGTCTACTGTTACTTGTCAGTGTGCCGGTATCTGCCGCGGTGCCCAGTGTGCCCGACATGCCCGGAGCCGGGGCTGATATCGTTGATAAGAGTGTTGAGATTGAGGCTGATTATCTTTATTATGACAAGCATTCGAATCTCTATCACGCTCAGGGCAGTGTTGTTATCCGTCAGGAGGGGATGGAACTTAAGGCCGATAAAGCGGTGCTAAATCAGGCCGCTAACGAATTTGAGGCCTGGGGTGATATCTTATTGCGGGATAAAACCGATTATCTCGCCTGCCATTACCTTAAATTTAACTACCAGGATCAGATCGGTACAATCAAGGATGGCCGCATATTCATTAAGGAGAAGAATTACTATATCACCGGTGAACGTATAGAAAAACTGGGGCCTAATGAGTATGATGTCGAAAACGCGACGTTGACCACCTGTGATGCCGAGCGGGCCGCCTGGTTGATCCGGAGCCGTAAAGTTCATGTGAAAGAGGGTGGCTACGGGGTTGTTGATGATGCTGTTTTTGCGGTCAAGAATGTACCTGTACTTTATCTTCCCAAAGGGGTTTTTCCGATTAATACCAAGCGGCAGACCGGTTTTCTGCTGCCCGGAATCGGTTATTCCGATAAGGACGGCGTGATTGTCAAGGGTGCTTTTTTCTGGGCTATTAACCGTTCCAACGATTTGACTCTCTATCCCGAGTATTACAGTGAAAGAGGGATTAAATTCGGGGGAGAATATCGCTATGTAATCAATGAGCAGGCGTCGGGTGACATACGGGCCTCCTTTATCAGTGATAAACTGGTGGATGACCATCCTGAGGATTACCCGGATGCCGACAAAGAGCGCTGGTCTTTCGGAGCGCAGCATTTTCAGATTTTAAAAATCGGTACGACCCTCAAGACGGATATCAACCTGGTCAGCGACAATGAATTCCTTGAAGACTTTCCGGATACCTTCTCCGGTAGTTTTATTGATGAGTTAGATAATGTTGACTCTAAAACCGAAACCTATCTCCGTTCTCTGGCAACAGCCTCCCAGAGCTGGGAGCATTACCATGTTGATGCCACCGGTCGTTACTATCAGTCCCTACTGCGGAAAAATGATGATGAAACCCTGCAGTTGCTGCCGGAGATATCTTTTTCCGCTTTGAACCAACCGCTATTGGGTGCGGACTGGCTTTTCTGGCGGATGGACAACGACTACTCCCATTTCTGGCGACAGGAAGGTGAAACCGGACATCGGATTGATATCCACCCGCAAGTAAATATGCCGCTTAAGTTCGGCGCTCTGGAGGTGGTTCCCTATCTGGAGTTGCGTGAAACCTGGTACGATCTCAGTGATCGCGACGATGGCAAGAGCGACGGCAGTGAGTCGCGGGCGACGATGGCCGCCGGAGTTGAACTCAAAAGTGTGGCAGAAAAGGTTTATGGTTGTGACTTCTTGGGTATGGATCGGATGCTGCATACTTTAGAGCCGATGCTGGCGTATCGTTATGTGCCCGATGTCGATCAGGATGATCTGCCGGATTTTGATCATATCGATTATTTGCCGGAGGAGAGTAATGTCACCTGGGGGTTGGTCAGCCGTCTGATCGGTCGTTATCCTAAATCCGACAACCCGGATCAATATGACTATCATGAATGGCTCAAATTTCAAATCTGGCAGGCATACAGTTTTATTGATGTTGCCGATGGTTACCGGTTTCTGGAAGATGATCAGCACGCCTCAAACTTTTTCTCGCAGCTGGAGGTTAAAAGTCACGGTGGCGGTCTCTACATGAAACTGGAGAATCGTTTTGATCCGTATGAGAACGCTAATGAACTGATGACTGCGTTGTTCAGCTCGAGCGATAAACGCGGTGATTTTATCTCCCTTGAATATCGTTATGAACGTGATATCAATGAACTCTTTACCGGAGTCAGCCGTCTGCCGTTGACCAGCTGGCTCGATGTCTACGGCAGTATCCGCTACTCAATTGCAGACAGTCACATCTGGGAGACCATTTACGGTTTCAACTATCATCCCCAGTGCTGGGCACTCGATTTCTCGGTTGATGAAGGGCGCGATCCTTATGATCTCTCCTTCCGTTTAATGCTGAGTCTGAACGGCCTCGGCGGCATTGAAGGCGGAGACTAGGACGTTATGAACCTGGCCCCCTATCTACAGGAAACTTCATTTCTCGACCTGAGTAACCCGATCCTGAGCACCCGCACGCGGGAGTTGGTAGCGGGGATTGATGGTGTGCGTGAGCAGGTTAAAGTCATCTTCTTCTTTGTCCGGGATGAGATAAAATACAACCCTTATGTCTCTTTTCTTCATCCTGAAGATTACATAGCCAGCCAGACCCTGCAGCGGGGCGAAGGATTTTGTATTCAGAAAGCATCACTTTTTACGGCAATGATGCGGATTCTCAAAATTCCCACCAAACTCTACTTTGCTGATATCAGAAATCACTTGGCTCCGGACAAACTCAAAGAGCTCATGGGGGATATGTTTATTTACCATAGCTATTGCGGGGTCTTGATTGAAGGGGAGTGGTTGAAACTGGCGCCGACTTTCAATCGCGAAATGTGTGAAAAAATCCGGGTTGGAACCAATGATTTTGACGGTTTTCATAATGCGCTGCTGCCCTTAACCAATCTTGACGGAGAGCTTTATGTTGAGTACGTCAAGGATCGTGGTGAGGCGGCAGACATCCCTTTTGCTGAAATTATAACAGCTTTCAAGGATTTTTACGATTCTGGTCTGGCTGAGAAATGGCCTCTAAACCAGCGGTAGAGAGGTTTGAGCGAAAAAAATATCAAGGTCAGGGCGCTTGCCAGTTGCAGCGGGTAGGGAATTATCTCGGCCGCACTGCCGACGGTCGCTTGGGCCGAAAGATTGAGCCAGGTATAGATATAATCTAAAAGCAGGCCGCATAACAGGGCGCAGAGGGAAAGAGTGAAAAGGTAGATGGCGGTTGCCCGTTTACCGAGAATTCCGATAATTGTTGATAAAGCTGTAATATTGGTGGCCGGGCCGGCCAGAAGAAAGACCAGTGCCGCTCCCGGACTTACCCCTTTTAATATAAGGGCTGCCGCGATCGGAGTTGAGGCCGTTGCACAGATATAGATCGGCACCCCCACCGCTAACATAATTAAAAGTGACCAGGGGCCTCCACTTAAATAGTGGGCCAAGGTTGTTTCGGGTATCAGAGCCGTTATTATCCCGGCCAGAATAAGTCCTGCCGTAAACCAGACCGCCAGATCCGCCCAGACATCAAATAGTGCGAACCTTATTCCGGCGTTTAATTTTTCCCAAAACCTATGATGCCTCGCGTGCTCTTCAGGGGTGCAATCAGTGCCGTCACAGCAACTGTCAACCGGACAGCTGAGATCCGGCTGCATGATAAACTGCGGGGCCGGCGGATGAACCAGGTTTTCAGCGAATCCGGCCGTGACCGCTGCAATAAAAGCTGATATCGGCCGGGCAATCGTCATTAGAGGATCCATCAGGGCATAAGTTATGGCCATTGAGTCGAGCCCTGATTCCGGGGTTGAAATCAGAAAGGCCGCGACCGCGCCGTTATTGGCGCCCTGTTTCTTCAGTGATGCTGCCGCCGGCAGCGTACCGCAGGATCATAAAGGAATTGGAATGCCGAACAGGGCCGCTTTGATCACCGGGAGAAAGCGTCCGCGGCCTAAATGTCGGGCAACGGTTGCCGGGTCAAGGAAGGTTTTCAGCAGTCCGGCGACCAGGATGCCAAAAAGAATATAGATTCCCGCATCCAGCAGGAAGTGCCAGGCCGCCACCAGGATTTCTATTATAATTTGCATGATAGAGATTAGTAACAGTGGTTTAGTAATTTTGTCAACTGTTAATCCGGATGTTTTTACCCCTTTAATAAAAAAGGGCCGTGCAGATAATTGCACGGCCCTTAATCGTAGAACGGGTAAAACTGATAAACAGTTTATTTGAACCAGTCTTTGTCCAGTTTATCAACCAGATCTTCGATCCAGGAGTGAGAGTAGAGGACATTACCCATGAGGCATTTGATGCTGCGGTAGTAGACCTGAAGTTCAGGACGCAGAGAAGCGGCATCTACATCGCCACCTTCCATCAGGGTTTTGGTGAGATCGGTAACTGCAGGGATTTTACCTTTACAGAGAGCCATCATCTCTTCATCATAGGCATCTACAATCGAGGAGTAGATACCGAGATAGATGTGCATCGCCTGATAAGCACGATTCAGATAATGACGCAGCTCAGTCGGAGTTCCGTTAGAGATGTTGGAGAGTCCGCAGGTTGATTTTGCGCCCGGAGCAAAATCCGGAATCAAGGGCAGAAACTCAAGAAAGGAAGCAACCTGACCGGGATCGACACAGACCGGCAGAACGATCGGATCGATATACATGCTTTCCGCCGGAATATCATATTCCAGGGCTTTACCGTAGATTTCGGCCGCACACATACCACGTTCGTTGACATCCCGCGGGATACCTTCATCGCTCAAGGTAAGAGCCACGAACTGACAGTTGTATTTTTTGACCAGCGGCATCCGGTCTTCAAGGCTGGCGGGCTGGGCTGAGATGGAATTAAGAATACATCTTTCCGGGGTTTTGGAAGCTTTCAAACCGGCTTCGATAGCCACGGTGTTGGTGCTGTCAAGCGCCAGCGGCAGATCGGAAACTTCTTCGACGGTTTTAACCAGCCAGGCCATCATCTCGTCACCGGCCTTGCGCGCGGGTCCGAGGTTAAGGTCCTGGATGTCGCCACCTGCTTCCTGCTGTTCAATCGCCATCTTCTGAATCGGTTTAGGATCACGTTCCTTGATCGCCGGTCCGATGGTTTTGGACATGATGTTGATACTTTCGGGTATGGTAAGTATTGTATTTGCCATATCAATTTCTCCGCAAAACTTCTACATAAAAGGTTGGTGAAAAAGTGCCCGAGAGTCAGATCTAGTGACCCTCAGGCAACACTAACTTAAACTACAGGGCTTTCAGGAAAGCCGGGAGATCAGAGGCTTCACGGGTACCGATAACAACTTCCCATTCGCTGCCGAGCTCTTCCTGGAATTCACCGGAAATCTGGGCGACATAACCCGGGATGATGATCTTGTTGTGACTGATCTTGTCTTTGATACCGCTCTTGACGACAAACGGTGCCATGGCATCAGCAACAAATTTACCGGCAGACCAGGCGGTCAGAACCGACATACCCTCAACGTCCATGATCAGCAGCCAGGTCGGTACCCGGCTGGCTTCGATCTCGGCCGCAACAATAAAGTAGGTGAGGGCAAAGTTGGTGGTGATGATAACCGGAGAATCGGGACCCGGTTTGTTGATCTCGTAGATGCCTTCGTCCATAACCATCGGCCGCTGCGGGTCGGTGTAGATGTTGAGGCGCTGAACAAACAGCGGCAGCATCCGTTCCTTGTCGATATCACTCATAACGATGATACCGGCATATTTAGCAATGGCAACATTTGCCAGCATAGCTTCCTTGTAAGGATCATCGGTCATGTCGCAGATAAGATCGATAGTCGGGAAACCCAAGTCACGGTTTTTGGCTTTCAGGGCCGCACGACGAACCTGATTGTCATTGTAGAACATTGACTTCAGATCGGTGGCGCCACAGTCAAGCACGATGTCTTTAACGCCGGCGGCAACAATCTTGGAGGTGAAGTTGGATACTTCTTCAACGCTACCACCTTTGGCTACAACCGAGGCGCCGTTTTCTTTGGCGATGGCGGCAACCTTGTCACAGTTGTCCGCAGTAGCGGCATAGAGCAGAGCCCCTTTACCGTTGGCAGCTTTGGCACCGGCTTCGAGAGCGTCAACATTGTCGCTCATCAAAATCAGGCCTTTTTCAGTTGCGCCCAGAGCTTTTTTGACTAAAGCTTCAAATTTACCGGCATCACCGGAGGCGTTGCGAATGGCGAGCAGGTCGGCGGAGAGTTCCAGGCCAACGCGTTCGAAGGTTACGGTATTGAGGTTGTTGATTTTGGCGTCGACTTCAGCATCATCCATCTCGTCGGTAACGAGACAGGCAATCGCAGTCGGGTTGATGAAGGTTTTCTCATGACGATAGAAAACCAGCTCTTCACCAATTTTCTTTTCGCCGATTTTTACGCCGCGAATCGGGGGGGCTGAAGCTTCGCTTAAGGTTGCTTTGGCCTCGTCAGAGACGTAGGGGCATTTGTCGAGTTCCGCTTTACCACCGGCCAGAGCCATAGCAAATGCCAGGCAGGTCGGGCTACCACACTCTTTACAGTTGGTCTTGGGGAGCAACTTAAAGATCTGGATTCCAGTGAGTCCCATTCAGACTTCTCCTTTTTTTGTCTGTCCCCAACATGATCTTTCGCCACGTACTTGCTTAGTTGAGGAACACATGCCGATCAGGTTTTCTGACTTTCGGATCATACGCTTGGACTCTTCCTTCCCAGGTTTCCCCAGTGGTTTAATTGAGTCGGCGTCCCCGATTACAGCGGCGGGCCCGTTTTCGACTTTCACGAAATTCCCTGTCCCGGCAGTGTTCGATTAAAAATTATATTAAAAACTTAAATTACATCATCTCCATCAGAGAGTCCATCTCCAGGCAGGGATGACCAACTTCGGTCAGGAATGCCATGATGGTCTCTTCATCGGTACCGTTCTCTTCAGTTGCGATCATATCGTAAAGATTCGGTATGCCGATCTCTTCAGCCCGTGCATCGATCATCTCTTTGCTGGCTTCTTTCAGAGCTTTCGGCAACCAGCAGAGACGTTTGATTCCGCCTTCCGCCGAGATGAATTTCTTACTACCGATGAAGAACTTGGAGATACCGACAAAACCCGGAGTCTGCAGACCACCACCAACGGAACCGGCCAGAGTCGAGAAGGCCATACCGCAAGGAGTGTCGCCGGCGTAGTCACGGTCAACAACCATGATACCGTTAGCGGCGAAGAGACAGGCGGCGATCGCTTCAAAGCAACCGCAGGAGGTCATCGGATCAACCAGAATCGAGTAAGCCGCGAATGATTCGAAGGCGTTACCGGAAGCCGGCATTACGAACTCGTCAACCCCTTTCCATTTACCGAGGCGCTCATCGGTGACATCACCTTTGGCGATCGGCTGGTTCGGGCCGTGCTCGTTAATCTCGTAAGAGGCGCGGCAGTCAAGCCAGTTGTAGGCACCGCAGAGTCCCGGACGTTCCGGAGTAACAACGCAGACATGGGTCGGAGCAAATGACTGACAGAGAGAACAGGAGTAGTAAGTCTCGGTGGTTTCGTCATTCATGTCGGCAAGACGGTTGTCACGATCAACCCAAGTCTTACGGGCAATTGCCAGATGCTCTTTAACCAATTCGTCATCGGTAAAGATGGTCACCTGAACCTTATCGACGATCGCGCCGAATTCATTGTGCATCTTAGCGTGCAGGATGGTGCCGAAATGCTCGAAAGTAAAACCGGCTTCAACCGCTTTCTTGGAGATCCGCATCCAGACGATATCACGCTGACCGATGTGAAGAATGCCCTCAGCCCCGTTTAAGAGATGGTGACACTGACGCTCAAGAATGGGTTCAAAGTCTTCCTGAAATTTACGTCCGGCAAGTTCAATCCAGATACCGATCGGCAAGAGGCCGCCCTCTTCAACATCCTTGATGTTGGGGCCGACGACCGTAAATTTACCATCTTCAACTTCGTCCAGAGGTTTGGAGTAGGCAAATTCAAAACCGAAAGATTTGGGGCCGCCGAGTTCAACATGCATGGCATCCTTTTTGATGCGTTCACCTTCGAAGGCGGGACCGTAGGACATCGGGATATCGATCTTGGCAATCGTGATTTTAAGACCGCGAACCTCGATCGCTTTAGCAACAATCTCTTCCTGCGGGATATTGGAAACAACATGCTCGTAAGTACAGATACCGGTCGGCAGAACCTCCGGGATATCGGTGTCAGCAATGGTCGGGTAGCCCCAGTTGATACAACCGGCCGCAGCCGCGTACTTCTCATCATCAACTTCATCCAGAGCCAGTACGAAAGCAAAGACGCGATCTTTACTGTATTTCAGGATGCCTTCGAAATCGCCCGCTTCTTTACCGCCGAAGGTCAGGGCCGCGCGGGTAGCAAAACCGAGAGCGTGAACCGCGGCGGAAGTCGGTTTACCAAAGCTTACCAGACGGGTATTCCAGCCTAACTGAACGCCGCCCTCTTTGAGCTGCTCGGCAAAAGAAACGCCAGTATTGGGATTGTGGCCACCCATAAAGACATAGATGCTTTTTTCCTGGAGTTCTTTGGCAATTTTTACAGCAGTTTCAACATCTTTGGCTGCACCAACAACCGCGGCAAAACCGGGGGCTGAACCATCAACAAACTCAACTCCACGTTTACGCAGGATAATATCATCAGCCGCACCGAGCCAGATATCGGCATCGGTATCTTCCGGATCTTCCTTGCTTGGGAGATAGGGACACTCTTCACCTTCAATGTATTTCAGGGCTTCTTCCATTTCAAAAGCGAAAGCGGTTGCCATACCGGCGTCGAGGCCGGGGCCGAGATAGGGGAGCCAGGCGGCTTCGGCCGGCAGTTCCGGCAGCAGCTCACGGCATTTTTCGAGAACCGGCTGCATATCACCCAGGTTCTCAACCTTCATGCCGACCATACCGTAGATAACCGGCAGGTAGTAAGCGGTGTTCGGCAGAACTACTTCCTTGTCGGCGCCATATTTTTCGGTCATGGCATTGATCTTGCCTTCAACCCGGTCGACAATAGCGTGGGCTCCGCGGATGGCCGCGGTAAGAATAAGTTTTGACATTTTTTTGATCCTCCGAGGCAGACTTCTTGTCTGCTTTGTACGAGATTATTAAATGTTTGGATCCTTAGATAAAGTTTTAGGCCATCAGTTCGTCAATACACTCTTCAACCAGCTTAACCGCTTTGGGGTTACGCATGATCAGCAGATTTGAGCCCGACAGCAGCATATCGATACCGGTCGTCGCTTCCCAGAGGACACCGCGTTTTTCCATGTCCGGGCCGAAAGACGGTTCTTCTTCTTCGGTCAATTTGACTTCACGAGCCTTCCAGCACTCTTTACCGAGGTCATTGATGATCGGAGCTTGCATCTTGTCATCATTCTGCGCCAGAGCCGCGAGTGAGATCCGTTCCATAACCGAGTAGGAGTATTCAACTCCGTAGCCCAGGGCACCGGTTGAAGGTTCCATGATGATTTTTTCCATCGGCAGACCCAGGTTGCTGATCAGGATATTCATCTGTTTGGCCATGTTGACATCGATCGGACTCTGGGAAACTACGGCATGGCCATAGCCCAAGCAGGCAGCCGCAATTTTCTTGTAGTTCTCTTCAACTGCGGGACCGACGAGGAGGTTTTTGCCTTCGTTGACTTCACAAACTTTAGCCAGAACCTCGGCGTCTTTTTCAACGTTGCCGCTGCCCCAGACGAGCAGAGGTACATCAATTGCCGCAAGCATCTTGCCGACCAGGTCAGCCGCATAGGCCGCATCCTTGTTTTCGCCATTCGGATCGGTACTGGCAAGCTGCAGGCAGATCGCTTTGGCGCCATACTCGGAGATGTTCTTCTTGGCCCAGGCGATCGGGTCATTGATTACATCTTTAAAGGGATCGACAACTGCAGCCGGCCACTCCGGATCAACCACATCGTAGACTTCCATAGCGATAAGGGGTTTGTTTGGTAATTCACCATCGAATGTGGCAAAGGGCATGGTCGCCTGGCCGCCGACGGTGACGGCCTGGTCACCACTGCCGATTGTCAGGGTGCCCATTTTGCCGGAATACTTTTCTGTCAGTGCTGAAAATGCCATCAGATTATTCCTCCTGTTAGAGTTGATGGGTTAGTTGTTTCTAGTAATATACTAAAACAAATTGGTTGTATTTATTAACGCCTAGGCGGTAAGTGAAGATCATTCAGTCAAATCCGACTGAAAAACTGTACATTGTATATCGCAAAAGCTATTTTTCAAAGCGCGGGACTATAAACACATCCTGATAATTATTTCAAGGAAAATAATTATCTATTTTTGATGTGGGAATATTTCCGGCAGGATTTCTCCAATTTTCCGGTAAGCGATCGAGTCCTCCGGAAGTTTAATTGTAGCTTTGCCCTCACGGTCGAATTTAGCAATCAGGGGGTCATCGGGAATAACCCCGGCCAGATTGATGCCGATCTCATTGATCAGGTTGTAGGCCTCATCTACAAGTTTACCGTCGATGGCCCGGTTGATGACCAGGGCCAGTGTGCCGACCCGGAGATTGATCTCTTCAACCAGTTCCTTGATGCGTCCGGCAGTTCTGATACCGCGCAGACTCGGGTCGGAGACCACCAGCAAAAGGTCTATGTCTTTCATTAAAAGGCGGCTTAAATGTTCCATGCCGGCTTCATTGTCGATGACGACATAGTCATACTCTTTAACCATGAAATCGATAAACTTGGTGCAGAGCGAGTTGGCATAGCAGTAGCAGCCGGCACCCTCGGGGCGCCCCATAGTCAGCAGGTCATAGGTGCCGGTTTCGACGAGAAGGTTCTGAATATGGTACTCCATATAAGCTTCTTTGGTCATCCCGGCAGGAACATCGGTCTTCATCCCTTCCCTGAGTTCACCGATATTGCCCGGAACCTCAACATCAAGTACCTCACCCAGGTTGGCGTTGGCGTCGGCATCAACGGCGAGAATCGGCTTCATACCCTGTTCCGCCATCCAGCGCAGAATAAGGCCGATCAAGGTAGTTTTTCCGGTACCGCCTTTACCGGCGATGGCAATTGTTTTTCCCATAATTTTAGAGTGTCCGTGTTCCGGGATAAACCGGAGTTAAAAAATTATCTAATTTATGCGGGCTGAAAAAATTTTCAATTTCAACCGGCGCTTTTTTGTTTGCTTCAATACTCCGACAACCGTTAAATTACTGTTTGTCAGGGTTATCCCGCAGCATTGCCATGGTTTTGGGGAAAGCTGTTGTCTCCGTATGCGGCAGGAACTGGGCGGCGACATACTCGTCCATGAATTTCATATTGTTGGCAAGCTCGATATTGGTCATCATCTCGGCAATTTTACGGCCTTCACCCATCATCTCCCGGGAGACGGAGACCAGACGGTCACCGAGCAGAGCTCCATTGCCGACGAACATGAACTTTTCATGATCGATTTCCGGGAGCAGGCCGATGGTGATGGCCCTCTCGAGATTGATATATTTACCGAAACCGCCGGCAATAATAAACTTGTCGAGTTCGGCAAAGCTCAAACCGACACTCTCTAAAAGAATCCGGCAACCGGCATAGATAGCTCCCTTGGTGCGGATGATATTGTCGATATCGCCTTCGGTGATGGTGATATCATCAATGCCGTCGGCACTCTGTTCGGCATCGGCCAGCAGATATTCCCAGCCGGTGTCACCTTTGCGGATGCGATTGGTATCAAGATCCTGTTTGAATTTCCCGTTCGGTTCAATAATTCCGACAATCAGCATCTCGGCAATTGCCTCGATGACGCCGGAGCCGCAGATACCGAGCGGTTTCTTTTTGCCGATGGTCAAAAGCATCGGCTCAAAGTTTTCCGGGTTGATGCGGATCTGTTCAATCGCTCCGGTGGTCGCCCGCATGCCGTATTTGAGGCCGCCGCCCTCAAAGGCCGGGCCGGCTGAACAGGAGGTGCAGACGAGCCAGTCGCAGTTACCCAGAACCAGCTCACCGTTGGTGCCGACATCCATAAAAAGAGTCAGCTCTTCCCGCTGAAAGATGCCGGATCCTAAGACGCCGGCGACAATATCGCCGCCGACATAGGAGGAGACGGCCGGGAAGGTGTAGATATGAATGTAGTCAGGCAGTTTCAGACCCAGATCCATGGCCCGTACCGGGGGGAAGAAATTGGCGGTTGGTACATATGGATCTTCACGGATATATTTGGGATCAAGGCTTAAGAAAAACTGACTCATGGTCGTATTGGCCGCCACGATCATGTGGGAGATCTGATCTTTCTGAATGCCTCCTGCTTTAACCAGATTGTCAATGATTTCGTTGAGGTCGCCGATGATGCTGTCGTGCAGAGCTTTTAAGCCGTCACCCTTTTGCGAATGGACGATCCGGCTGATGACATCTTCACCGAAACGTACCTGGGAATTATATTTGGCATCGGAAGCGATCAGCAGATCACTCTCCAGGTCATCGATCACGGAACGTTCTTCGGCCTGGTGCGAGGCATTAAGGTTCAAAAGCTGTCCCTGGACCGTGGTCGTGCCGATATCTATTATAATAGAGTAGTTCTTATCACGGGTGTCACCGGCTTCAACATCGATAAGCTTTAAGCCTTTGGGGTTGTAGACGATGGTTGCCGTAATCTTCCAGTCGGCCTCCCGCAGGAGACGCGGCAGGCGTCGCAGGAGAAAATAGTCGGAGGATATATTGTCAAGCTGGTGTTCGTTTTTGAGTTCACGCATCAGGCGCCCGAGATCACTCAAGTTGTCATCCAGGGTCGGGGCCGGAAGTTCTATGTAGTATTTGAAAACGGCCGGATTGATCTTGACTCCCTGCACCAGGGAGTTGAGATCGCGGGCCATTATGGTATGAGATTTCTGGCCGGAATCTTTTCGCAATACCGAGTTATCGATACGTGATTCCGGTGGGATGGTTATGGTCAGGTCATCCGTAACCTTGGTAGTGCAGGCGAGACGGTAGCCTTTCCCCCAGTCTTCGTCACTGATTTTAGCTGAATGTTCAACCTCGGGATTACCTTGATCAATAATCACCCGGCATTTACCGCAGGCACCGTTGCCGCCGCAGGAGGCATTGATGTGGACACCTGCCGCAATGGCAACGCGAAGCAGGTTTTCCCCGTCGCGAAAGACATCAATGGCAACGTCGTCGGGTTGAAAAGTAACCTTATGAATCGGTTTTGGCATAAACTTTCCGCTTGAACTGGGTACTTGACAGGTGCCGCTAGTTGGACATCTGCTGAATTCAGATACAGTCAAAAAATGTTATACGAGAAACCCTGCAGAGACGAAAAAGCTGGAGCAGAGGGGAAGAGGGCTCCCTTCATACGCCAGATCTGTGGGTTTGTCAACCGGGGCCCCGAAGTTAAAGCTTCGGAGCCCCGGTGTTGTAACGTAGTCGTGCAGATTAAAAGAGTACTCTAGAAGAGACCTTTAACCTGACCGGTTTCGGTGTCAACATCGATGCGGCGGTAGGCCGGATCAGAAGCCGTACCCGGCATCAGTTTGATGGTGCCGGCCAGCGGCACGCAGAAACCGGCACCCTGATAGATGAGGATGTCGCGAATCGGGAAGATGAAACCTTTCGGCCGACCTTTCAGAACCGGATCATGCGAGAGGGAAAGGTGGGTTTTGACCATGCAGGTTCCAAGTTTGGAAAGTACGGGATCGTTGTCGATGATCTCAATTTTCTTCAGGGCTTCATCCGTAAAGGAAGCTCCGTCGGCGCCGTAGACCTCTTTCGCCAGCAGTTCAATCCGCTCTTTCAGCGGGGTTGAATCTTCATAGAGAAGCTTAAAGTTGGTCGGCTCTTCACAGGCTGCAATTACCGCGTCACAAAGCTCTTTCGCACCTTCGCCACCGAATTGCCAATGACGGGAAGTTGCACAACGGGCCCCGACTTTTTCACATTCAGCTTTGATTGTATCAATTTCAGCATCGGTGTCGGTGTAGAAACTGTTGATGCAGACAACCGGAGCAATACCGGCTTTCTTGACGGTTTCGATATGGGCGATAAGGTTACAACAACCGGCTTTTACGAGATCAATATTCTCTTCGACATACTCTTTTGCCAGCGGCCGTCCGGGAACAACTTCAGGGCCGCCGCCGTGCATCTTGAGAGCGCGGACGGTAGCTACGATAACTGAACAGTTCGGGGTCAGGCCGGAGAAACGGCATTTCAGATTCCAGAATTTCTCGAAACCGATATCGGCGCCGAAACCGGACTCGGTAACCAGGTAGTCAGCCAGTTTGAGGCCGATCCGGTCAGCGATGATCGAAGACTGGCCGATAGCGATGTTGGCGAAAGGTCCGGCATGTACGAGGACCGGCTGACCTTCTACGGTCTGCAGCAGGTTCGGATTCAAGGCTTTAACCATCCAGGCGGTCATGGCACCACCGACATCGAGGTCGTCAGTGGTTACCGGGCTGCCGTCTTTGCTGTAGGCAACGATAATTTTGCCCATGCGCTCACGCAGGTCGGCAAGGTCTTTGGCAACCGCGAGGATAGCCATGATCTCCGAGGAGACCGCAATCGCGAAACCGGATTCCATGACCATACCGTCGAGACGGCCGCCGAGGCCGATAACGATATTACGCAGGGACTGGGCACAGAAGTCGATGATCCATTTGACCTCAACCCGGTTGGGGTCGATGTCGAGGCGTTTGAGACCTTTTTTAGCCAGGAATTCATCGTTATTGTTCTGCTCATGCTGCATGCGGGAGGTCAGAGCCACCATCATCAGGTTGTGAGCGTTCATGATATTGTCGATGTCACCGGTCAGACCCAGTGAGAACGGGGTCAGCGGAATCGTCTGGGCGATGCCACCACCGGCCGCGGAACCTTTAACATTAAAGGTCGGGCCGCCGGAAGGCTGGCGGATAGCGCCGACAACTTTCTTACCCATCAGGCCGAGGCCCTGGACCAGACCCATGCTGGTGGTGGTTTTGCCTTCACCAAGCGGAGTCGGGGTGATCGCGGTAACGTTGATATATTTCCCGTCCGGGGTATCTTTGAGGCGGTCAAGAACCTTCATATAGTCGACTTTGGCGACATACTTACCCATCGGAATCAGCTCTTCGCCAACCAGACCGAGTTCGTCGGCGATCTCGGTGATCGGTTTCATATTCTCTTTCTCGGCCAGGGCGGCAATCTCCCAGTCAGCCATATTCGGGGCGTCAAATTTTGTGAAATCTAATCCCATCTTCTTTTCCTCCTCGGAAATTTAGTTTCCCGGTCACACGCGACCGGTTGGTTAACGGCTCTCACCAGCCCGCTTGGCCGGTGGTAAAAAAAAGGGCAACCCGCCCGAAGAATCAGGTTGTTGCCCGCTTATTATCAATCAATACCGGTTAAGGTTATCAGGGTTTGCCCGTGCTTTAGAAAATTCAATATTTTTACCTCTATATCAGGGCCTTGTGAACGGTTCCTGTTTGAATCATTGACGTAGTGTAAAATTGATCTGCAGAGACTCCGGATTAGCAAAACCGGTGGGCCTCTTATACTATTGCAAGGCCTTTGTCAATCTTTTTCAGTTGACCAATATAATGTAAAGAGTTATCTCTAAACCGGGTATGCCGGAAAAGGCTTAATTCTCTTTGCTGTACCGCTCCCGGTTATTTTTTAATAATTAAAATACTTTATGTGTTTGTGCGGTTATATTATTGACCCTGACAGATTGATGTTCGTTTGGATTCTCTCTCTCCGGTTCGGTATAGGATGAGAAAAAAAGCGGCGCGAAAATTGCGAAATGGATAGGGTCGGATTATAATGTTGTTAAGAGGGGCAAAACTCAATTGGAGCTTGAAAAAGGAGTAATTTTATGAAGAGAGCTCAGGATATTATGACCACACCGGTGATTACAGTGAAATTGGATACCGATATCAAAGAATTGGCGGAACTCTTAATCCGTGAGCGTATCAGCGGGGCCCCGGTGGTGGATGACAAAGGTACCCTGCTGGGGATTGTGACCGAGACGGATCTTCTGTTTACGGAGAAACCGCTCCATATTCCGACCTTTATAACCCTGCTTGATGCGATGGTTTTTTTTGAAAATCCGTTTAAGATGGACAAGGATTTGAAAAAATTGACCGCGAGTACGGTGGCGGATCTTTACCGTCAGGAGTGTGTTACGGTGGAGCCCTCAACCCCGATCACTGAAATCGCCGAATTGATGATCTCCAAGAAGGTAAACCTGCTGCCGGTTGTCAGCCCGGAACACAAAGTGGTCGGGATTATCAGTCGCACTAATATGCTTTTGCTGATTACCTGAATTTTTTATATACCCTCTCTTTCTTTCTGATCAGGCTTACGCCGGATGGCGGCAGGTCTCTTTCATTAAAAGTGAGCAGAGCAGAGCCAGGCCGGCGGCCCCGCAGAGCAGATAGAGCATCAGCGAGTAGGCTTGCGGGTCGTAATGGCTTCCGATTTTGGGGTAGGCGTCCAGGATCCGGCCGAGCAGGGGCATGAAAACAGCGCCGCCGAGGAAGGGAAAAAGATTGACGGTTCCGACCGAGGTTCCGGCAATCGCTACCGGAAAAAGCTCTTTGGTGGTGGTAAAGCCGATGACGACAATGGCCGAAGCTGAAAATGAGAAGATAAAGAAAACCAGATAGAGGGCCTTAGTCGGTATCAATGCGGGAAAGAGGGCCAGCAGCAGCATCTCTGCAGTGAGCAGGGTCGTGCAGGAGATTATTACTTTTTTACGACTGTGCAGTATCTTTTCGGAAACATATCCGAGCAAGGGACTCCCGAAAATCATACCCCAGGCGATCATGCTCAGGACTGAACCTGCCTCGCCCCGGCTCAGGCCGTAGACATCCATCAGGTAGGGGCCGCCCCAGAGGGCGCCGAAGCCGAAAAAAATACCGCAATCCAGAAAAAACCAGAGGGCCACCGGCCAGAAATGTCCGGTCGTAACCACCCGCCGCATCCCTTCCCAGATGCCGATTATCTTGGTCTCGGTGACGACCTCCAGATCTTTGTGATCAATCTCGGCCAATGACGGCCAGCCTTTATCTTCGGGCCGATCCCGAACCAGCAGCCAGACCAGCGCGACCAGAACAAAGGTCGCACAGCCGATTATCTCAAAAGCTATACGCCAGTCGAAACGGGCGGTAATCAGAGCCAGAACCCAGGTTGCGGCCATGACACCGATGCCGCCGACGGCGTTGAGCAGTCCGGCCATAATCGCGAATTCCCGGACCCTGAACCACTGCGAAAGAATCTTCATGGTCGGAATGAAAACCATCGAAACCCCGAACCCGACCAGAATCCGTCCGACAAAAGCCATGCTGATACTCTGGGCCAGACCGAAAATCAGGCTTCCCACGGCCGCGATCAGCAGAAAAAAGGTAACGGTCTTGCGCGGGCCCAGAGAGTCGGCCATAAGCCCGGCTGGCAGCTGCATGCAGGCGTAACAGTAGAAATAGACCGAACCTAAAAGTCCCATAACGCTGGCCGAGGTATCAAATTCCCGGACCAGGGCATCGGCAACCACCGAGAGTGAGAGGCGATGGAAATAGACGAAAAAATAGGCCAGAGCTAAAATCGCAAAGATCAACCATCGGTAACTTAAGGTTTTCCGGACATCACGGTCTACTGGCATAATCGCGTTCCTTTTTTTCTTAAAGACAGTTTTGTCTTTCAGCTGAGGCCGTAAATCACGGACGAAATTTTTTTCGTGATCTACTGTAAAAAGGATTTGTAGACTAAAGAAGTTGTAGCTGTAAAGCTATTTTTCGAAAAGTTGAAAAAATTTCCGGTATAATTATCTCTATAGATGCGTCAGTTGTCAATTGGGTAAATTTGTTCGTTTTTGGAGTTTGTCGTAGAGAAATTCAGTTTCAAAATAAGTGTTTCTTTGTCTTGACAAGTAAACTGGGATAGGAGTATGTTAATCAGACTGCGCGTATTATTCCCTGCTTTTTAAGAGTTATTTCTTTTCATTTGGTTGAGGGGGGAGAGAAGGTTTTGCATCGTTATCTTCTGGCAAGTAGAGGCAGAGAGCTTGAGCTGCGGAAGATTGCCGCTGCTGATCTTGATCAGGTCGCTCCGCCTTTGCTGGTCAGTGGTTTCAGCCGGCAGATGCCTGATGCTTCCTTTCCCCTGTCACCTACTCTACAACTCAATGCCGACCTCGCCGCATCTCCTCACGAATCATTAAGTAAGATAGCCCTTGCGGAACGTAACAAACTTCTGGCAAACCAGTTGAAAAGCTACACTTATACGGTTGCGCCCCGGGCCGCGGTTATTGCCGCAGATGCGCAACTGTTGGCTGATTTCCTTGATCTCTACGGCGGTATTCTGGAGATCACTCCGATCCTCTATGCCTCTACATCCCGTTCGGAATATATCTCTGCCGACGAACTTAATCTTAAACCTGCTTCTAGCGGCGGTTATCTGCTTCGCTCTCTTTTTCGAGCACCCATTGACCGGCAAAATTGTAACTGGTGCCGGGCCTGCATCTCTAACTGCAGCGAGCAGTGTATAAGTTCGGATCTGGAGATTGATTTTGCCCGCTGTACACTCTGCGGCGATTGTGTTGATGTCTGTGCCGGCGCAGCTATCGATCTTTATGCCCGGGCGGAACAGGAGTTTGCGGTGCCGGCAGTAATTCTGTTGGGAGACGCAGTCGATATCGAACTGCCCGCTGAGCGGCAGATGATTTTTCGGGATAATGAGATCGAAAACTTTCTCGCTCAGATAGGCGAGCATCAGATTGAAGAAACCGTGGTTTATCATCGGGAGTTGTGTCAGTATTGCCGCCGTCTCGATCTCGGCTGTCGCCAATGTCTGGATGCCTGCACGCATGGCGCCCTGCAGCGTGATACCGACGGTATCAGCATTGATTATCTGATGTGTCAGGACTGTGGCGCCTGTGTCGCGGCCTGCCCCACCGGGGCGCTGCAGGATCAGCGTTTCGCAGACTTAAGTTTTTTCTCCTATTTCGCCCAACTTGAGATTGTTCAGCCGCAGGTTGCGGTTCTTGGTTCCGAGTCTGAATTGCGGCAGTTATGGTGGTACAATGGCGGGCACAGCCGGGAACCTTATTTCTTTCTGGAATATCCCCAGGTTCGCGCTCTGACGGCCACGCATTTTCTTTTTCTGTTTGCCTTAGGTTTCAGCCGGATAGTGTTGCTGGAGAGCGGTAACCGAGTTGCAGAACAATCGTCAAGCACTCGGGAGCGGCAGCTGGCGGCAGATATTCTGTGCCGCTTATTTGCCATCCCTGAATTTATCGTTACTACCACCGGCCGGGATTTTAACGGACTGTCGCTTAAAGCTGAAAGTAATCCCTTAAAACAAGCTTATGCTGACTCTTCCTTTACCAGCCGCAGAGAAAAAATGTCATCGATATTACGTTTTCTGTTGACGGCTGCGGAAGCGCAGGTCGGTGAGCCGTTGATAGAGACAGAGTACAGAACGACTTATGGTCAACTGCGTTGTGCGGAGGAGAGATGTACCGCCTGTGCCGCCTGTCTCAATGAGTGTCACATCGGTGCCTTAACCTCCGATCCGCGTAACTACACCCTGAACCACGAACCCGCTTTATGCGTGCAGTGCGGGACCTGTGCGGCAGTCTGTCCGGAAGAGGCCTTGTCTCTGGAGCCGGGGCTGGTGCTGAGCAAAGCTTTTTTTCAAAGTAATCTTCTTTCGCGGACAGAACCGATGATCTGCAAACAGTGCGGGGCGCATTTCGGGACTAAAAAAAGTTATCAGCACGTAATTGAGTGTCTGCGGGAAACCGGTCGCTTCGCTGAGCAGGAAGAGGTGCTTAGCTATTGTGAAACCTGCCGGGCGGTGAAGGTGTTTGAGTCTTATGCCAACTGAACTGAGTCGGGAAAATACCGCTATCCGCCAGGTGCGGGGTTTTTTCTACGATTTGAATAAATCGTTTTTCCTGGCCGAGCCTGATCCGGAAAAAGTTAGTCATTGGCATAAGATTGTCGATAGTCTGAATGCTGAAGCCCCGAGTCTGGAACTGGCGGAGGCCGCCCGCCAACTCTCTCTGGCATTGGCTGAACTTGATTTTGCGACGATTAAAGATGAATATTACGAGCTCTTTTTTAATCCCTTCAGTCCGAGGTTGGTCAACTGGACGGTCTCGGTTTCCGTCAATGGCCGGAATTTTGGCCCGAAACTGGTTGAGATTCGGCAGTTGATGCTGGAGCAGGGTCTGGAGAAAGAGGACGAATTCAAAGAGCCGGAGGATTCCCTGCCGGTACTATTGGATTTGATGGCCCGTTTGATTGAGCTGGAATATGATCTGGGTGCGGGTGCGGTGGCCGCGCAGCAGCAGATCCTGGAGAAATTTCTGCTGCCGTTAACTGCTCATATGGAGCGGCAGCTGCAGGCCGACAATAACGCCCGGTTTTATCCTTTTTGCACTGATTTTCTTAAAGCCTGGCTTAAGTTTGATGAAAGCTACTTTATTTAGTGCGCGACCGAAAAACGCCAATTTCCCCGATTGCGGCGTTAGGCTCAAATTTTAATCCTCAGCATACCTAATGTATGCCTGCGGTTAAAATCCTCGCCTGCCTTGCACTCAAGAAAATTGTCAGATTTTCGGTCAGGCACTGTCTTAAAAACAGGAGGTATGACGATGAAAGATGACCGACGCGCTTTTCTGAAAAAATTAGCTTTTGGTACGGCGGCGGTGGCTGTGGCTGGAACTGTTGTGAAGCCCGGAAAAGCCGCTGCCCGGGACCGAAAAAATGATCGCCATGAGGTCCTTTATAAGGAGACTCCGGCATTTAGGGATTATTACCACTCACTGAAGTCGTGAAGAACTGGAGGAGGGCATAATGGCCAGAAGAAAAATTTTCAATCATGTCAATGAAACTGCTACATCAGGTCGAAAAACTACCATAAATCCCACTCTTGTCCGGCGCTCTTTTTTGCAGTTGTCGGCTTTGACGGCAGCCTTTACCGGGGTCGCTTTGAGTAGTCGTTTGACCCGGAAAGCCCAGGCTGCGGAAGGGGCCGCGGCGGTTAAAAAAGATCCCTATCCGGGCTCCAAAAAGGTTAAGACTATCTGTACCCACTGTTCTGTGGCCTGCGGGATTATTGCCGAGGTGCAAAATGGGGTCTGGGTGCGGCAGGATGTGGCCGCCGATCATCCGCTCTCTCTAGGAGGTCACTGTTGTAAAGGGGCCGGGGCCATCGATATGGTAACCAGTGAAAAACGTCTCAAAAGCCCGATGAAAAGAGTCAACGGCAAATGGCAGAAGATCTCCTGGAAGCAGGCTCTGGATGAGGTTGCCGATAAGTTGAACAGTATCCGTGAAAAAGATGGGCCGGATGCGGTGCATTGGAACGGCAGTGCCAAGGTCTCCAATGAGATGGCCTATTTTCATCGTAAGCTCGCAGCTTTTTGGGGCACTAACAATATCGACCATCAGGCCCGTATCTGTCACTCGACGACGGTGGCCGGAGTTGCCAATACCTGGGGTTACGGGGCGATGACCAACAGTGTCAACGATATTCGTCACTCCAAACTGGTCTTTATGATCGGTTCCAATGCGGCCGAGGCCCATCCTGTGGCCATGCAGCATATTCTGCACGCCAAAGAAGTCAATAACGCGCCGTTGATCGTGGTCGATCCGCGGTTTACCAAAACCGCGGCCAAGGCCACAGATTTTGTCCGCATTCGCAGTGGCTCGGATACGGCATTTGTCATGGGTCTGATTTATCAGATTATAGAAAATGACTGGTATGACAAGGAATTTGTCCGGACCCGGGTGGCCGGTTTCCCGGAGATGCGGAAAGAGGCTAAACACTATACCCCTGACGTGGTTGAAGAGATCAGCGGGGTTCCGGCAGCGGAAACCGTCAGGATCGCTAAGCTGATGGCAAAACATCGTCCGGGAACCGTAATCTGGTGCATGGGCGGCACCCAGCACTCTATCGGCAGCAGCAATACCCGGGCCTACTGCATTCTCCAGTTGGTACTGGGTAATATGGGCGTTTCCGGCGGCGGCACTAATATTCTGCGCGGTCACGACAACGTTCAGGGCGCTACCGATATGTGTATCCTCTCGCACAGTCTGCCGGCTTACTATGGACTTTCCGACGGAGCCTGGAAACATTGGTGCCGGGTCTGGGATGTCGATTATGAGTGGATGAAAGGTCGGTTTCACAGTAAAGATTATATGAATAAAAAAGGTTTTACCTTGAGCCGCTGGTATGAGGGCGCTATCCAAGAGGATAAAATCGACCAGTATACGCCTTTGAAAGCGGTGGTTTTCTGGGGTTGCGCCTCCAATTCGCAGTCGCAGTATCATAAACTGAAAAAGGCTCTGGATTTACTTGATCTGGTGGTGATTATCGATCCCTTCCCGACGATGACGGCGGCCGCCTGTGAAAAGGACAATGTTTATCTCCTGCCCAGTTCCAGCCAGTATGAAACCTCCGGCAGTCTGACCAGCACCTCGCGGCAGTTCCAGTGGCGTTACAAAGTCGTTGATCCGGTGCATGACTGTAAGGATGATTACGAGATTATGGCCGAGTTGACCAAGCGCTTCGGTTTTGCCGACAAATTTTACAAAAATATAAAACAGAGCCCGGAAGATATCACCCGCGAGCTGGGCCGCGGCTCCCTGACCATCGGTTATAACGGCCCGACTCCGGAACGGATCAAAAAACACACCGACAACTGGCATACCTTTGATATTAATACCATGCAGGCGGTGGGCGGCCCTTGTGACGGGGAGTATTATGGTCTCCCCTGGCCCTGCTGGACCGATACCCATCCGGGGACTCCGATTCTTTATGATATTTCCAGGCCGGTAGCCAAGGGCGGCCTCCCTTTTCGGGCTCGTTTCGGTACTGAGAAGAAATATTATAGTGGTCGGACGGAAAACCAGCTGGCAGCTAAAGGGGTAGCCAATCCCGGCAGTAAAGTTAAAGGCGGCTATCCAGAATTTAAAGAGATTGTTCCCGGTACCAACTGGAAGACCGATTTGAGTCAGAAAACCCTGAAAGAAGCCATTCGCCGGGGTATGGCTCCCTTCGGCAACGCCCGGGCCCGCTGTGTTGTCTGGAACTTTCCGGATCAGGTGCCGATCCATCGGGAACCGCTGCACTCACCCCGGCCGGATCTGATTGCCAAATATCCGACCTACGAAGATAAACCCAACCATTATCGGGTCTTTACCCGCTACAAGAGCGAACAGAAGCCTGGCTGGGTCAAGGATTTTCCCCTGATTCTGACGACCGGCCGGATGGTCGAATTTATGGGCGGTGGGGCGGAAACCCGCAGCAATAAATATCTGGCCGAACTGGAGCCGCATATGTATGCGGAAGTGAATCAAAAGGTTGCTAATGACTACGGTCTTCGGGACGGTGAACTGATCTGGATTGAATCACCCAATCAGGGCAAAATCAAGGTGCAGACCAAGATTTCGGCGCGGGTTGATGAGCATACCATTTTTCTCCCGTTCCATTATGG
>JANTFH010000035.1 GCA_024763535.1 Thermodesulfobacteriota bacterium | reverse complement strand
TATCTTTGAGTTCAAGGCTGGCGTTATCGCGCAACTCCTCCTCCTGATTGATACAGCTCTCAATCAGTTTCAGGAGCGGGGCAAAGGCGTCGATTTCGGAAAAAACCGGTGTCAGTGGCCGGTAGAGGGTTTCGGCTTCATCCGCCACCCGGATGCGGTAGTCACGAATCCGGTTCAAGGCGGCAAAGGTTTCCGCCAGCAGCAGCAGTTCGCGCGGCGCCAGCCAGCTTTCGGCAAAGCGGATCTCTTCGAGAAACGGGCTTAAATCTTCAATCCCGGTCAGTGGTACCGGCCCGGCTTCGGCGATCAGCGCTTTCGCGGCGGAAACTAGCTTGAGCTCACTCTTTAAGTTTGAAATATCGCCGGCTTCGGCCCGGAGCGGCCGCAAGTTTGAAAGTTGTGTTTTGGCTGGGGCGGTGACCGCCTCGGCGGCGACCAGTTCCAGAACTTTATTCAGTTCTAAAATCCGGGCCGCCAGCTCTTCCGGGGATAAGAGAGCGATTTTCGCATTTGTCATAAACCGATTATCCCAACAGGCGGGCAACCATCTGGTTGACCGCTTTGCCGTCAGCCCGGCCCGCGATTTTCGGCATCACGACCTTCATAACCCGGCCCATATCCTTTTTGCTTTCGGCCTGCGCTTCAGTGATCGCCTCTTTCACCAGGCGTTCCAGTTCGGCCGCGTCCAGGGCTTCGGGCAGGTAGGTTTTCAGCACTTCGATTTCAGCTGTCTCTTTCGCCGCCAGCTCCTCCCGGTTGCCGGCCCGGAACTGTTCCGCCGAGTCATTGCGCTGCTTGACCATGCGCGTAATCACCTGCAGGATATCTTCATCTTTAAGTTCACACTGGTTTTCGATCCGGCGATTTTTGATCTCCGCCGTCAGCATGCGCAGAACCCCCAGCCGCAGCTTATCTTTTTTCCGCATGGCATCCTTGACGGCGGCCGTAATCTCTTCCTGTAGACCCATAACCTTAAAAACTCCTATAAATATGTGGTTGAGAATGAAAAACTTACAGTAACTATTAAGCCTCATAGTAAATCCGGGGACAGGGGTAGATTTTCTTCGCTAGGCGTTAAGATTTCTGTTTTTCTAACACTCGCTTCGCTCAAACAGTTGCAATGCTTATTGGCGAAATTTATGCCCTTTAGGGTACTCGCTTAAGAAAAACGACGAAATCTTTCCGCAACCGCTCACGAAAAACCACCCCGTCCCCTTCAGACATATGGAAGATATTGTTTGACTGAACAGATACAGCTTACATACACAACAACCGGCCAAAATACAAGGTTGGCTTGAAAAATTGTCTCTTTCATGAGAGCTGCAGGCGCAGTGGCCGGGGCGGGTGCGGCCTGCACATTGCACTTGACTCCAAAGCCTTCATCTAGTAGGCTGAATTTCTTCTGATAAGACTTAATAACTACCTGTTATAGAGAGGCGGAAACGATGGCAGAAATAGAACATACCCTGGCGGTTTTTATCGATTTTGAAAATCTGGCCTTAGGGTTTAAGGGGCGTAAGAATAATGAGCGCTTTCAGATCTCGACAATTTTGGCAAGGCTGGTGGAAAAGGGCAAGGTGATTGCCAAAAAAGCTTACGCCGACTGGTCAAGCTATGCTAAATTCAAAGAGGAGCTGCACGGGGCCGCGATTGAATTGATCGAGATTCCCAAGCGGCGGATGACCGGGAAAAACTCGGCTGATATTCGTCTCTGTGTCGATGCCATGGATATGTCTTATGCCAAAGACCATATCGATACCTTTGTCATTGTCTCCGGAGACAGCGATTTTTCGCCCCTGGTTTCCAAATTGAAAGAGAACGGCAAGCAGGTTATCGGCATCGGCATGCGGGAGAGTACTTCAGATCTTTTGAGTGACAACTGCGATGAATTTATTTATTACGAGGATCTCGAACAGGCCTCGCAGATGACGCCGCCGGAGCTTGCCGGTGATATCTCCGAGGAGAAGCGTGAAGCCTTTAAGCTGCTCTTTGATTCGATAACCGCCCTGATGCGTGAAAACAAGGAAGTGCTCTGGTCGTCGATGATCAAACAGACTATGCAGCGCAAGCGGCCCTCATTCAACGAGTCGACAATCGGTTACCGCTCCTTCAGTGAGATGCTCCAGGATTGTGCCAAACGCAACTATCTGCAGGTCAGCCGTGACAAAAAGAGCGGAACCCTGGTGGTAGACGGCTTCGGCTCCAACAAATAGCCGCCGGCAGGAAAAGAGAGATATTTCAAGATGCTCTTGATGATTGATAATTACGACTCGTTTACCTATAATATCGTTCAGTATTTCGGGATTTTAGGACAGGAGGTGGTGGTCCGGCGCAACGATGAGGTTGATCTTGACGGCATCGCTCAATTAAAGCCGGAACGTCTGGTGATTTCACCCGGGCCCTGTACACCGAACGAAGCCGGGGTCTCGGTTGCCGCTATCCGCGAATTTGCCGGAAAATTGCCGATCTTAGGGGTCTGTCTCGGTCATCAGAGTATCGGTGCCGCTTTCGGGGCGACAATTGTCCGGGCCGGGCGTATCATGCACGGCAAGACCTCGGAGGTCGAACATGACGGCCGGGAACTTTTTGCCGGTCTCGACAACCCTTTTACGGCAACCCGCTACCACTCTTTAGTGATTGCCCCTGAAACCCTGCCGGCTGA
Organism: Thermodesulfobacteriota bacterium; assembly: GCA_024763535.1. GTDB lineage: Bacteria > Desulfobacterota > Anaeroferrophillalia > Anaeroferrophillales > Tharpellaceae > Tharpella. Next base: position 22,396 of record JANTFH010000035.1, on the reverse strand, counting down.
ACTCGAAGTTACCGCCCGGGCCTGTGACGATAAGGAGATCATGGGCGTCCGTCACCGGCAATTCCCCATCTGGGGCATCCAGTTTCACCCCGAATCAATCCTCACCGATGCCGGTATGGCCATTCTGAAAAACTTTTTAAGTCTGACCTGACAGCCGCTTCTGGCACCCTTTCCCCAGAGTCAATCACAGTAACTTAGGGATATCTGGTTGTTTTCTGTAACGTCTCGTGAAATTTAGTCATTTTCCCCAGCGAACGTAGCCCATAAAATTGCCGCTGTTTGAGCGCTTAAAGCGTGAGTTCGGCAATTCGGGCGAAGTGAACGTTGGGAAAATATAAATTGAGCACCCTAAAAGGGCATAAACTTCATAAGTGGAAGAAAATTACCAGATAGCCAGGCTTGCGATATTTACACCGGCTACTGCCGGCTCAATCGCTCTTTGCAGTTATGGCCGTATCGACAAAATTAAGGGTAGTGTGTACGGTGAAGAGTGGGAAGCAGAGGGCCATGAAAAAGATGTTGACTATCGGGATCATGCTGATCAAGGCCGGAAGCCAGCCGAGCCGGATGGCGCGGCGCCACCTCTTTTTGATCCAGCTCAGTTTTTCTCCCAGGCTCCAGCGCTGGCGGGAGGCCGGGTAGTCGATAAACATCAGTGCGGAATAGAAGATATAGAGCAGGATAACCAGCCCGGCCCCGACTACCGGAATAAGGTTAAGCATAATCGCCGCTACGGTAACCCCGAGGCCGAAAACCCCGATTTTACAGCCTTCGACCAGATCTTTAACGATCCCGGCCCAGGAAAAACCTTCATCTTCAGTAAAGTTTTCACCGAGATACCTCTTCTCCGTCGAGAGGCTTAAAAAGGCATAGCCGGGAGAGGTGAGAGTGTAGGAGATCAGAAAAGCCAGATAGAAAGCGATCAGCCTTGAGAAGATCATAAAGATAAATTTCAGCGCCCACCAGCCCTTGATAAGAAACCAGCCGACAACGCCGGCCGCCTCCGGAGCCTGCTGGAAGAAGTGTCCGGTGAGGCCGTCAACGAAATGAATCGTCAGCATATATCCCAGCCAGGTCAGTAGAGCCGTACATGCCATCAGGAGCAGGCTCAGACCTAAAATACTCATATGAGTGAAAATAAAACGCAGGGAAAAGGTTAGGGGCAGCCATTTTTCTGTACCATCATTATCATTTTTCAAGATATTCATGCTCCGCATCCAGATGTGTTGTAATCAAAAGGTCGTTCGAATTTTAAGATGGTTCGGCCTCCGGATCGGGTCGGTGCGACCGTCGATGACTTGAATATAGTGAGACTTCATGAAAGTTGCAAGCCCCGGCGGAGCGGTTTTTTAATTTTTAAGGAAAGCAAAAGCCCGTTTTTCGGACCAGTAGAGATTCTCCCGGTTGAAAGTGACAAAACCGACATGGCCGCCGTGTTCGGGGGTTTCGAGAGTAAACTTGAGATTTGCGGCACTTTCATCATAAGGAAAACAGGCGGGAGTGAGAAAGGGGTCATCGAGGGCGTTGATGAGCAGGGTCGGAATCCGGATCTGCGGGATAAACTGTTTCGAACTGCACTTATGCCAGTAGTCTTCGGCATCGGCAAAACCGTGCAGCGGGGCCGTGTAGCAGTTGTCAAAGTCATAAAAATTTTTGATCAGTTTGTAGTCGTTATCCGAAAACAGGTCGGGAAAGAGCTTTTTTTTGCTTCTTATCTTCTCATGCAGCAGGCGCAGAAATCTTTTCATGTAGATCATGTTGGCCGGTTTGCCGATCTGGATACTGCTGGCTTCAAGGTCGCAGGGAACTGAAAAGACCACGCATTTCTTTATCCTGGGGTAAAGCTTGTCTCGATGGTGGGCTAAATAGAGAAGTGAGATATTGCCGCCCATACTGAAGCCTACAAGATTGATTTCGCGGTAGTCGTAATGTTGGATAACATGTTCGATAACCGTGTTAAGATCCGGGTAGGAACCGCTGTGATAGAGTCGCGGTTGCCGGTTGGGAGTGCCGCCGCAGCCGCGAAAATTCCAGGCAAGCGCATCATACCCGGCCCCGCCTGCCGCCTTGACCATGCCTTTGACATAGGCTCTGGAACTGTCTCCCTCGAGGCCGTGCGAGATAATCACCAGACGGTCTGATTGAACAGACCTCCAGTCCAGATCAAGAAAGTCATCATCCGGAGTGGGAATACGTTCCCGGCGGTAGTCAATACCTCCAACCCTGCGGCAGAGGGTGGGATAGATCGACTGCAGGTGGCCGTTGCGAAAGAGCCGCGGGGATTGATATTCAGACATAGGTCAATGATTGTCCGGGCTTAAAAAAATTCTAGTTTCCAGAGTTGCCGTCAGTTTTCAGGCTGCGGTAGTAGCTGTCGCTGTTATAGACTGCGGCCAGAGGGTTATGGCCTAACACCCGGTCTTTAACCGCCAGAACCGTGCAGGGCGCCTTAGCCTCTTTGAGAAAAATCGAGTCGTGGCCGACACAGAGACCCAGCAGGATATTAAGTTCGGTTCGGGAATGGTTTAATATCAGAGCCTGGTTCACCGGGTTGCACATGGCTTCCGGCTGCCGCGGGACAATCTTCTGCTCATCGTCAAGGCCGATCAGCTTTTTGTCGCTGCAGCCGGCCTTGCAGATTACCGAGACCACTTCAAAGTCGCGGGCGCTGTAGATTTCAGCCACAATCTTAGCTTCCCGGCGCAGACCGACACAGAAGGCAAGGCCTAAGCGCCGGTAGTTCATTTTCCGGGCGAATTCAGCAATCTCTTCAATCCTGGTTTTCGCCGGTCGGACCCGTTCGTAGCCTAAATCCCGGTCGGCGTAGGCTTCCGCTTCCTGAATAGAAGCCTGGCGGGCAAATTCGGCGTACTCATCCTTTTTGTAGATCTTAAGACTGGTTTCCGTTAATTGCGCAAGATCCCGGGTCGGGCAGAAAGCCGGAGCTTTGCCTTTGGGGGTGCGGCAGAGGCGTTCTGAGATGGCGAAGGGGCAGCGGGCGCAGTCGCTGTAAGGCGGAGTTGTCATTTTTCTTCTCTCGATATACCCATCAGCTTATGAAGGGGTTGGAGTTGCTCAAGCGGTATGATACTATCGTCATGAACTATCGCATGGAGGCGGATAAGTCAAATAATAGTATTATACAGGGTATAGCGAAAAAATTCGTTCTATTTCAGGTTTGCCAGAGCGGCTTCATAGTCGGGCTCCTGCGTGATTTCGGGAACCTGTTCGGTATAGATTACGGTACCCTCCCGGTTGAGAATGACGACGGCCCGGGAGAAGAGCCCGGCCAGGGGGCCGTCACTGATAGTGACGCCGTAATCTTCGCCGAATTTGCGGTCCCGCATGGCGGAAAGAGAGACGACGCGTTCCAGGCCTTCGGCGCCGCAGAAACGGGCCTGGGCGAAGGGCAGATCGGCCGAGATGCAGAGTACTTCAGTGTTCTCCAGTTTCTCCGCTTCCGCATTAAAGCGCCGTACAGCCGTGGCGCAGACCCCGGTGTCGATGCTGGGGAAGATATTTAAAACCAGGCGTTTGCCGGCAAAATCATGCAGCGAGACATCGCTTAAATCGGTTTTGGTAAGTTTGAAATCCGGCCCTTTGCTGCCGATTTCGGGAAGGTTTCCGATCGTGTTTATGGGGTTGCCTTGTAGTGTGATCTGAGCCATGTTTGCCTCCGCTTAAATTAAATTTTCGGATATGTTCATATAAAGAATATAATTTTAATCATGATTAAAGTCAAGTAAAAGTTTTTCCGCAGCTGTTTAATTAGCGGTTGCTTTAAGCAGCAGGTTTATGGTTTAGGAAGCGCAGGTAATTTATGCTTGTGCCGGAAGGGTGGATTTTTATTTCAATTTGCAGCAGGGATTTACAAAAATATGAGAAAAGTCAAAGTTGACGCGGCTATCGGCCTGGCGATTGCCCATGATATGACGGAAGTCAATGTTGAGAAAAATATCAAACAGGTGGCCTTTCGTAAAAGACATGTTATCAGCGAGAGTGATGTGGCGAAACTGAAATCACTGGGTCGGGAGAATATCTTTGTCTTTGATGAAAATGAGGATGAGGTGCATGAAGATGAGGCGGCTCTGATCATGAGTCCGCTTCTGGCCGGTGCGAATATCGATTACGATCTGGAGCCCAAGGAAGGGAAAATCAGTTTTTACGCCGCCATTGACGGCCTGTTCAAGCTTGAAGCGGCCCCGATTATTGCGATCAACCGGCTGGGAATTCCCTCGTTGCCGACGATTCATAACAATTTCGTGGTGCAAAAGGGTAAGCAGGTGGCCGCGTTCAGGATTATTCCCTTAACCTGTAAAGCGGAGCTCATACAACAGTGTCGCGGGCTTCTCAGTCGAGGCCCGGTCTTGACGGTTAAACCCTTTATTAAACGGAAAGCGGCTCTGGTTGTTACCGGGAATGAGGTTTACAGCGGTCGGATTGAGGATAAATTTACGGCCGTGGTGGAGAAAAAACTTGCGGCTTTCGGGGTCGATCTGGTGGCTAAAACCATACTCCCGGACGAAAGGGAACTTATCCGGGATAAGATTCTTGAGTTTCACGAAGATGCGGATATGGTTCTGCTTACCGGCGGGACCTCGGTTGATCCGGATGATGCGACCAAAGCCGCGATGCGGCAGGCCGGGGTCAAACTGCTTCAGGCCGGCAATCCGCTTCAGCCGGGGAATAATTTTACCATCGGCTATCTGAATGGTAAACCGGTCGGCGCGATTCCGGCTGCGGCCCTCTTTTTTAAGATTACCGCCTTCGATATCTTTCTGCCCCGCTTTCTGGCCGCTGATCCGGTTACGGCAGATGAACTGGCGGAATTCAGTATCGGCGGCCTCTGTCATTTCTGTGAGGTCTGCCGCTATCCAATCTGTCCTTTCGGCCGTTGATTTATCGGTCGGGCCGGAAAGCGGCAGCCGTCTTCCGCTTCTCTGCCGGTGAAACTCAGCCTTCGGAGCGGGTCTATTCCTAACGTTGGCCGGCCCCCGGCATACTACCGGCCCCACCCGGCGGCATCCCCGGCATGCCGGGCATATTCGGCAGGGCGAATTTACGGTAGCCGGCGGGCGGGCGGAAAAGGTGTTTCGGCTGCCGGGCAACCTTGATGTTGCGGTAGTTTATCTCGCTGTCGCCGGTATTGATGCGAACCGGAAGCTCCTCTTTCACTCCAATCCAGCAGGTGGTTTTACGGCCCTCTTCGGTGAACTCATATTTGTCACAGGCAACGCCGTTGACGGTCTCCCGTCCTACCTTTTTTCCCCGTTTTTTCATCTCCTTAACCAAATTGTCGGAGTAGTGATCCTCTTTGTCCTGATCCATCGGCATCTCCATGTAGGTTTTCGCCTGGGGCATCAGCGACCAGGCCAGACCTTTGTCGGGGCGGCTGATAACCGTGATTGTCCGGCCGTTCTGATTCATCTCGGTCCGGGTCAACTCTCCTTGCACAAAAATTTTGCCTGTGGCAACCACTTTCCCCTGGCGGCTGATCTCCATATCGGCGCTGAATTCGGCCGCCTGCAGGGCCGGCAGCAGCCCGAAAAAGAGGAGCAGAAAAGCGGCGATTGCGATTGTCAGGGTTTTATTTGCGAAAATCATAATTACCTCCTTAAATTTTTAATCAAGTAGAACCAGGCCGGCGAAAGTAACGACGGCATCACCTTTTTTTCGACCTTTCTGTTCCCAGCCGGCGGTCGCCATCATGCGGCCGACATCGATGCCGTAGCCGGACATCGATTCCCGGGCCAGATGGGGGTTGCGGCAGGGTTTTTTCTCATCTAAAACCCGGCACTCCGGGTAATCGGCACAGAAGAGGGCTTTGCAGGAGCCGCCGGCGAAGGCTTTGGCCCGTTCGGCTCCCTGCTTTCGGGCCGCAGTTTCAACCTTGGCTCCAATTTCGTGAATCAGGGCTAAAACTTCATTGCGTTCAATCGACATGGCCACATCCGTAGGCACTTCCACCTTAAAGACCAGGGCCTTGCGATATTCCTGCTGCATCTTCCTAAAGGCTGCCGGTCCGCCGACATATGGGGGGCAGCTGGGCGAATTTCCCAGGCCTTCGCAGCGGGGCTCCCGACACAAGCGGGCGAGTTCATCCTTGGCGACAATCTCCGCTACCTCAATCAAAACCGCTTCATCGGCCCCAAGTTGTTCGGCAAGTTTAATCAGATCAGTAAAATCGGGCATAAATTATTTTCCGTTTTTCACAGGTTGGCGGTTGGCTTTTTCGCTCAGGCCGGAGGTTCCGAAGCGGCGTTGAAGTTCAGCTTCGATAGCCTCCGGGGTAATCTTCCGCTGCGCCATTAAAACCATGACGTGGAAGGTTAAATCGGCAATCTCATGGATCAGGGCGGCGCGGCTGTCCGATGAGTCCGGATCCCGGTTTTCAGGGTCAAGATTTTTCGCGGCGAGAATAACCTCAAGGCTCTCTTCCCCGATCTTTTGTAAAATCGGGTCACCCTCACCGCTCATCAGCGTTGCGACGTAGGAGTCGGCCCGGGGCCGGTCGCGCCGGTCGCAGATTACCTGATAGAGTTGCTTGATCACCGTACTCTGACTCCGCGTTCTTTGAGATAATCCTTGGTTTCGGCGATGGTGTATTCGCGATAGTGAAAGATCGACGCTGCCAGGGCGGCACTGGCCGCGCCTTTGGTTAATCCCTGATAGATATGTTCGAGGTTGCCGACCCCGCCGGAGGCGATCACCGGCACGGCGACCGCGTCCACAATGGTGCGGGTCAGTTTGAGATCAAATCCGTCCTTGGTGCCGTCCCGGTCCATACTCGTTAAGAGAATCTCGCCGGCGCCGTAGGCGACCATCTGTCGGGCCCAATCGACCGCGTCCAGACCGGTGGGTTCCCGGCCGCCGTAGATAAACACCTCCCAGCCGTCGCCGTTGGCCCGGGCTTTAGCATCGATGGCCACAACCGTACACTGGCTGCCGAAACGGTAGGCTGCCTCTTTAACAAATTCCGGCCGATGGACAGCCGCGGTGTTGATTGAGACTTTATCGGCTCCGGCGTTGAGCAAGTCCCTTATATTATCAAGGTTGCGGACGCCGCCGCCGACCGTCAAGGGGATAAATACCTGTTCCGCGGTGCGGGCAACGACATCAAGAATGATTGAGCGGCGGTCGCTGGAGGCGGTGATATCCAGGAAAGTCAGTTCATCGGCGCCCTGTTCGTCATAGATGGCCGCGACTTCAACCGGATCACCGGCATCCCGCAGCCCGACGAAGTTGACTCCTTTGACGACCCGGCCGTCCTTGACATCGAGACAGGGAATAATTCTTTTGGCCAGCATTATTGAACTCCGTTGTCGGCAAGTTCCTGGGCCGCCGCCAGTTTGAGGCTGCCGGAGTAGAGGGCGCGGCCGGTAATTGCGGCGTTAACACCATATTGTTCGAGCGGCAGCAGGGCTTTAATATCATCCAGGGTGGCGATGCCGCCGGAAGCGATTACCGGGATGGAGATGGCTTGAGCCAGCGCCTGAGTCTCTTCCAGATTGACCCCGGTCTGCATGCCGTCGCGCAGGATATCAGTATAGATAATCGCCGCGACCCCGCAATCTTCAAATTTACGGGCCAGATCCAGGGCCCTGATTTCGGTCTCATCGGCCCAGCCCCGGGTTGCGACCAGACCCTTGCGGGCATCGATGCCGACACACACCTGACCGGGAAAGGCGGCGGCTGCCTGTTCCACAAGTTTCGGGTTTTCAACCGCCACCGTACCCAGAATTACCCTCTCCAGACCGAGATCAATATAAGCTTTTACCGTATCCAGATCGCGAATGCCGCCTCCCAGCTGGCAGGGTATATTAAGGCTTGTGACAACCTTTTTGATAATCTCGCGGTTGACAGGGATGCCGGCAAAAGCGCCGTTGAGATCAACCATATGGAGGAAGCGGGCCCCTTGAGTCTGCCAGTCCATGGCCATAGCCACCGGATTGGTGGAGAAGAGGGTGTCCTCCTCCATGCGTCCCTGTTTCAGGCGGACACAGTTGCCGTCTTTTAAGTCAATCGCCGGAATAATCAGCATTTTCTATAGATCTCCTGCATTTTTAAGGCCCGGGAACTGTTCAACAGTTTCGGCAATGCCGATTTCAGCGAACTCCCGGGCGGTCAGCCATTTGCCGCCGCCGCGGACAAAATTTCTGATATTGGTTATATCGTCGCTCAACGATTTCTGGGTGCGATCGAAGACCGCATACCAGACTTTCCGACCGCTGCGGGCATCGATCATGGAGACCTCAAAATAGACCGAAGCCGGTCTCTTCGCCGTCATCGGCCCGCCGATCCTCTCCTGAAAACGTTTTATGTTACCGAACAGCAGGACATCAACCCCCAGACGTTGACCGATCTCCTTCATCGGGACCTGACCGATATAGGGCATAACCCGGGCCGCCGCCTGCGGTTCCACGACCTGGTATTTGCCGTATATGGCAATCTCCCGGGCCAGGGAGAGGGCCAGTTCATAGCCGATATTGCTGTTGACTTTGTCACAGACAATGCGGTCACCCTGGGGTCGGCAGGTCGGGAAAGAGTCACCGCAGCTTTGGCAGTTACTGACGTTAAAAGGCAATACCGCAACCCGCCTAAATTGCGGAATATCAGCAGAGGTTTTTACGTTGACCTCCTTGGTCGTGCAGGCCGGTATAAGAAAAATACTAAGCAAAAGTAGCATAAGATATCTTTTCATGTTAGATCCGCTTCCTTTTTTAAGGTTAAATTGCGGCGGTAAAATCGCGGAGCAGATTGAGTCCCTGATGCTGGCTCTTCTCGGGATGAAATTGAGTTGCCAGAACGTTGTCAAAAGCGATGGCGGAGACAAATTCACCGCCGTAGTCGGTTCGGGTGGCGACCACACTTTCATCCTCAGGTTCGACGTAATAGGAGTGAACAAAGTAGAAATAGGTGCCGTCGTCAATATTGTTTAAGGCGGCTACCGGTTTTCGGCGCTGAATCGAATTCCAGCCCATATGGGGAATCTTCAGGAGCCCGCCCGGCCGTTCCGGATCCGGCATCGTCGTAGAAAACGGTTTGACGACCCCCTTGATTACATCCAGTCCCGGATAGTGTCCGAACTCCAGGCTTTCGCTGAAGAGCAGTTGCAGGCCGAGACAGATGCCGAGGAAAGGTTTGCCCGAGTTGATCGCCTTTAAGACCGGCGTAATCAGCTCGAATCTTTCGAGATTATCCATGCAGTCCTTAAAGGCTCCGACCCCGGGCAGAATAACCGCCCCGGCATCGGCAATGCGCTGCGGCGAACGGGTAACTTTCGCCTCACAGCCGACCTTCTCAATCGCCTTCTGCACCGATCTCAGGTTGCCCATGCCGTAATCAACAATGGCTATCATGGTTACAGGGTTCCTTTGCTGCTTAATACCTTGCCGTCCAGTTCCTCGCGTTCACTCCAGGCCCGGCGCAGGGCGTGGGCACAGGCTTTGAAAGCGGCTTCAAAGATATGGTGTTGATTTTTGCCGTATTTCAGGTTTAAGTGCAGGGTCAGGCCGCCGTGTACGGCAAAGGCGCGAAAGAACTCTTCAATCAGTTCACTGTCGAGTTTGCCGACCTTGGGGGCGGTCAGGGCGACGTTGAAAACCAGAAAAGGCCGGTTGGAGATATCGACTACGGCTCCGCACAGGGTCTCATCCATGGGGATCAGGGCTTCACCGTAGCGGGCGATGCCGCTGAAATCTCCCAGAGACCGGTTTAAGGCCTGGCCGAGACAGATACCTAAATCCTCTACTGTGTGATGAAAATCGACCTCAATATCGCCTCGGGCCGCGATGCTTAAATCGGCGCCGCTGTGGCGGGCAAAGAGGGTCAGCATATGATCAAGAAAAGGAATCCCGGTCTCAATCTGAGCCCGGCCACTGCCGTCAAGATTAAGGCTCAGATTAATGCTGGTTTCAGCCGTTTCACGCTTGATTTGAGCTTTTCTGGGTTGTTTCATTCTCTTCCTCTTTTATTTAAGACGTAAACTGACGGCCCGGCCGTGGGCCTCTAAACCTTCCATTTTCGCAAGATCGGTAACCGCAGTGCCGTATTTTTCAAGAGCGCCTTTACTGAATGAGAGTACGCTGCTCTTTTTCAGGAAATCATCTACTCCTAAAGGTGATGAGAAACGGGCGGTGCCGGCGGTCGGCAGCACATGGTTGGGGCCGGCAATATAGTCGCCTAAAGCCTCCGGGGTGGAGTGGCCGAGAAAAACGGCCCCGGCATTTTTAATCGAGCTCAAAGCCAGAAGCGGATCGGCGACCGCCAGTTCCAGGTGTTCGGCGGCGAAACAGTTGGCTAACTCCAGGGCTTCCTCAAGGGTTGCGGTGGTAATCAGAGCCCCCTGATTATTGATTGATCGCTCAGCGATCTCCCGGCGTTCTAAAAGGGCCAGCTGTTCTTCAAGTTCCAGCTTAACCTGATCGATGAGAACCTGAGACGGAGTTACCAGGGCAACAACGGCGAGTTCATCATGCTCGGCCTGGGAGAGCAGGTCGGCGGCGACAAACACCGGATTCGCGCTCTCGTCGGCGACGATCATAATCTCACTCGGTCCGGCGACCATGTCGATCCCGACCCGGCCGAAAACCCGGCGTTTGGCGAGAGCGACATAGATATTTCCGGGGCCGACAATCTTGTCCACCATGGGTACCGAGTCGGTGCCGTAGGCCAGGGCCGCAACCGCCTGAGCCCCGCCGATTCGAAAGATACGATCGACGCCGCAGAGCCGGGCCGCTGCCAGAACCGCCGGATTATAGCCCTGAGCCGCTGGCGAAACCATGATGATCTCCTCAACCCCGGCAACCTGAGCCGGGATGGCGTTCATAATTACCGATGAGGGGTATGAGGCTTTACCGCCCGGAACGTAGATCCCGGCCCGCTTAAGCGGCGTGATCTTCTGACCCAGGAGGATGCCCGGTTCATGGTCGTCAAACCACGATTGCCGCAGCTGGCGCTGATGGAAAAGCCGCACCCGCGCCACCGCCAGTTCCAGATGCCGCAACTTTTCCGGCGGCAGGGCGGCACAGGCCCTGTCGATCTCGTCGGCCTGTACCTCAACTCCTGAGGTCTCCAGATCGAGGCCGTCAAACCGCTGCGTGTAGTCAAAGAGGGCTGTGTCACCCTCTTGCGCCACCCGGTCGATTATCTCGGCAACGACATTATCGGCACTCATGTCGAGATCCAGATTGCGTTGGCAGAGCTTATGAAAAAGCTCGGGAAAATGTGTTTCCGCCGTAGCGTAAGTTTTGATATTCATTTTTTGTACCGTTACTCTTTGATGCGTTTAATGTCGGCACCTAAAGCTTTTAATTTATGTTCAAAACCGGAATAACCGCGATCCAGGTGGTAGACCCTTGACATCACGGTCTCGCCGTCGGCGGCCAATCCGGCCAGAATCAGCCCGGCACTGGCCCTGAGATCCGAAGCCATAACCGGGGCGCCGGAGAGTTTCTCAACCCCGCGAACCACCGCGGTGCGGCCCTCAACTTCAATGTCGGCCCCCATCCGCTGCAGCTCAAAAACGTGCATGAAACGATTCTCAAAGATGGTCTCACTGATAACGCTGGTGCCCCGGGCCAGGGCCAGAAGCGTCATTATCTGGGCCTGCATATCGGTGGGAAAGCCGGGGTAGGGCATGGTCTTTACATCCAGCGAATTAAGTCCCGAAGCCTGCCGTTTGACCCTTACGGGAATACCGGTGAGCAGCTCGTCCTCGTGGAATTCAACCAGAGGTTCAATCTCAACTCCTATTTCATGGAGCTTGGCCGTCAGGCTGCCGAGGGCGGCCAGCGGCGCGTTTTTGATAATGATGTCACCGTCGCTGATGCCGGCGGCGACCATAAAGGTTCCGGCTTCGATTCGATCCGGCATCACCTGACAGTCGGCGCCGCTGAGTTTTTCAACCCCGGTAATGACAATAGTCTGGGTACCTTCACCTTCAATTACAGCCCCCATCTTGCGGAGGAAAACCGCCAGATCGATAATCTCGGGCTCGCGGGCGGCATTGTGCAGGCAGGTAGTGCCTTCGGCCAGAACCGCCGCCATCATCAGGTTTTCGGTACCGGTTACCGTGGTCATGTCAAAACTGATGTCGGCCCCTTTCAGGCGTTTTGCGCGGCCGATAATATATCCGTGCTCAACCCTGATTTCGGCTCCCATCTGCTCCAGTCCCCGGATATGGAGATTGACCGGCCGGGCCCCGATGGCACAGCCGCCGGGCAGTGAAACCCGGGCCTCTCCAAAACGGGCCAGCAGCGGGCCTAAAACCAGAATCGAGGCACGCATGGTTTTGACCAGTTCATACGGAGCCTGACAGTTGCTGACGGCCGCGGTTGAGATCTGGAGTTCACCGTCGGAGCGCTCAATTTCGGCTCCCATGCCTTCGAGCAGACGGATGATGGTATTTATGTCACGCAGATTCGGGATGTTTTCCAGCCGGCTCCGGCCGGTCTCCGCCAGCAGGGTGGCGGCAACCAGGGGCAGGGCTGAATTTTTGGCCCCGCCGATTACTACTTCACCGGTCAATTTCCGGCCGCCTTTTACGACAATACTTTCCACTTAATCACCATTTTTAAGGCCGAAAACCACTCTTTCGCGGCGGGCGAGATCATATTTTGTAGAGATAGCACTATAATTGTTACTTGCCAAGATTTTTTTGACGGTGTCGGCCTGGTTGTCGCCGACCTCAAAGATGAGGGCTCCGCCGGGGTTAAGGAAGTTTCCGGCCTGGGCGCTGATCAGGCGATAGAATTTAAGCCCGTCGACTCCGCCGTCCAGAGCCGCCGGGGGTTCACACTGAACCTCGCGGGACAGAGATTTCATCTCCTGAGAGGTGACATAAGGAGGATTGGAGACGATCAGGTCGAAGCTGTGGGTGCCGGGGGTCAGGGCGCTGAAAAGATCCGATACCAGCCACGAAACCGAGTCGATTTTAAGCTCCCGGGCATTTTCCCGGGCCAGGTTAAGGGCCGCGGGGCGGAGATCACAACCGCAGCCGGAAAAACCGGGGGCTTTTATAAAATGGTGGGCCAGAGCGAGAATAATATTGCCGCAGCCGGTACCGATATCAAGTACCGGGCAGCCTGCGGGGAAATTTTTTTCGATAAATTCGATGGCGGTTTCAACCAGGTGTTCGGTTTCCGGGCGAGGCACTAAAACCGCCTCATCAACCTTGAAATTGAGCGACCAGAACTCTCTCTCGCCGAGCAGATAGGCGACCGGAACTCCCTGGCGCCGCTTCAGAATCAACTCTTTGAAGGTTGCCAGTTCAGTCGGTGAGAGGGGTTTATCGAAGCGGAGATAGAGTTCGAGGCGCTGACAGTCAAGTACCTTGGCGAGCAGCAGTTCGGCATCGAGCCGGGGGGAGGTGGAGCCGTATTTCTCCAGGTACGGTGCGGCCCAGTTAAGCAGGCTGAGCACCGTCCAGTTTGAAGTCATGGGGCTGACCCTTTCATCGCCTCGGCCTGGAAATGAGAGATCAGAGCCGTAATCAAATCGTCGATCTCACCGCCGATAATCTGGTCAAGTTTGTGCAGGGTCAGGCCGATACGGTGATCGGTTACCCGGCCCTGGGGGAAGTTGTAGGTGCGGATCCGTTCGCTGCGGTCACCGCTGCCGACCTGTTCCCGGCGTTCGGAGCTGATCTTGTCGTGCTGTTCCCGGGTTCTGAGGTCAAGCAGGCGCGAAGCCAGAACCTTCATGCCCCGCTCCTTGTTTTTGTGTTGGGAGCGTTCATCCTGACTGGAGACGACCAGACCGGTCGGAATATGGGTAATCCGCACGGCGGAATCGGTAGTATTGACACTCTGGCCGCCGGGGCCTGAGGCTCGGTAGATATCGATGCGTAGATCCTGGGGATTGATATCCACATCCACGGCTTCGGCTTCCGGCAACACCGCCACAGTAACTGCCGAGGTATGAATTCGGCCCTGTGATTCGGTTGTCGGTACTCTCTGGACACGATGTACGCCGCTCTCATATTTCAAGCGGCTGAAAACCCGTTTACCCTTGATCAGGACAATAATCTCTTTCAGGCCGCCAACTCCGGTTTCACTGCGGCCGAGCTCCTCAAGTTTCCAGTTCTGACGTTCAGCGTAGCGGGCGTACATGCGGAAAAGATCAGCCGCAAACAGGGCCGCCTCATCGCCGCCGGTACCGGCCCGGATCTCTAAAATAACATTTTTTTCATCATTGGGATCTTTGGGCAGCAGCAGGAGATGGATCTCTTTTTCCAGCTTCTCGAGGCGGGTCTCCAAGCCGGGCAGCTCCTCCTGGGCCAACTCTTTGAGTTCGTCATCGTCGCCGGTTAAAAGTTCGCGATGATCCTCAATTTCGGCCGCTACCTCACGGTATACTCGAAAAGTCTCAACCACCGGGCGCAGGTCGGACAACTCTTTGGTTATCTCCTGATAATGCTTGCGGTCGGCGGCCGCATCCGGCTGGCTTATTTCAGCCTCCAGATCCAACAGGCGCTGTTCAACTTCTTCGAGTTTGGTAAACATAATTTAGGCAACTATTTTTTAGAATGGGTGGAGAAAATCAGGGGGAAAGCTAGCTTTCTGCAGTCGGAATCCGGTATATCTCAGCAAACTCACGCCGAACTTCAACTGCCTCTCCGCAACTCATCGCGCCTTCAGGGCAGGTACCTTTAAGACATCCGGGGCCGGCATCCTGAAAGAGTGCCGGAGCCACTTTTAAGACCTCGACCAGGATCGCGGTTGCCAGTTTACGAATTTCCCATTGCGCCCGGCGGCAGCAGCGCAGACGGAAAAAATGACGCAACTCGCGCGCGTTCATCGTCATTATCAGGCGTGAATGGGAAGCGTTCGGGAGGATGAAACGGGCATCTTCGGCCGCAATTCCGGATTGACGAAGATCTGTGTAAAGCTCAGCAATCCGCTGCATCTCCTCATGATAACGCGACGCCAGCTCGGAATCCGCCTTAATCGTCGGCGGGGTTTCATACGCGAAACCACCGTCAAAGGCAACATAACGCTGACTCTGCTGGGCGAATGAAGCCAGACGGTGACGCACCAGTTGGTGTGTCAAGGCACGGGAGATACCTTCAGCCGCAAAGCTGAAAACCGCATGCTCCAAAACTCCATGATGACCGATAGCTAAAACCTTATCGATCATCTGCCGGTCGTCTTCCGGATTGGAACGTTCTGCCAGAGCCCGGCAATCAACGTCAGCGTAACAGAGCCGGGCCGCAGTCGCCACAACCCGTTCGGCTTCCGGGGTATAGGTCAGCAGGGAGACAAACAAAGCTGGCTAACCGTCTACTTTTTGTATTTGAGGCGAAATTTCTCAATCCGACCGGCTGAATCAACAAATTTCTGTTTGCCGGTGTAGAACGGGTGACATTGGGAACAGACTTCAACCTTAATGCTCGGTTTCGTCGAACGGGTTTCATAACTGAAACCGCAACCGCAGACAACTTCACATTTTACGTATTCAGGGTGGATACCTTCTTTCATGACTCTTTTACAAACCTCCAGTATATTTTAAGCCCGCAGGCGGGCGAATCGCGTCATTTACATCTTCAGGGGGGTAAATGTCAACAAAATTCGTAATCTTCTTTGCTTTTTTATGCAGATATCCTCAGCTGTTCATGGAATCTAAGAAATCGGCATTATTTTTGGTACCCTTCATCTTCTCAAGCAGAAATTCCATGCCTTCGATCACACTCATGGGCTGGAGGAATTTTCTTAAAATCCAGATACGCTGCAGATCCTGAGGGTTTATCAGGAGATCTTCACGCCGGGTGCCGGAGCGGATGATG
Organism: Thermodesulfobacteriota bacterium; assembly: GCA_024763535.1. Lineage (GTDB taxonomy): Bacteria > Desulfobacterota > Anaeroferrophillalia > Anaeroferrophillales > Tharpellaceae > Tharpella. The sequence goes on along the minus strand of JANTFH010000035.1, from coordinate 6,612 downwards.
TCGATCGCCGGGAAGGTGCGTTTGTCGGCCAGGCGGCGGTCGAGGTGAAGTTCCATGTTACCGGTACCCTTGAACTCTTCAAAGATAACTTCATCCATGCGGCTGCCGGTATCGATCAGGGCGGTGGAGATGATGGTCAGGGAGCCGCCGTCTTCAATATTCCGGGCGGCCCCGAAGAAACGTTTCGGTTTGTGCAGGGCATTGGAGTCGACTCCGCCGGAGAGCACCTTGCCGCTGGCCGGGATTACAGTATTATAAGCCCGTGCCAGGCGGGTAATGCTGTCTAAAAGGATAACCACATCCTGTTTGTGTTCAACCAGGCGTTTAGCTTTTTCGACGACCATCTCCGCGACCTGAACATGGCGCTGCGGTGGTTCGTCAAAGGTGGAAGAGATAACCTCGCCCCGGACTGAGCGTTTCATGTCGGTGACCTCTTCGGGCCGTTCATCGATCAGAAGAACAATCAGGGTGATTTTGGGGTGATTGGCAGTCAGGCTGTTGGCGATCTGTTTCAAGAGCACGGTCTTACCGGTACGCGGCGGGGCGACAATCAGGCCGCGCTGGCCTTTGCCGATCGGGGTTATCATATCCATCACCCGTACGGCATAGTTGTCGTGTTCACGTTCAAGCTCGAAGCGTTCATCCGGGAAAATCGGGGTCAGGTTGTCGAAAAGAATCTTTTCGCGGGAGGTCTCCGGCGATTCATGGTTGACTTCAGCCACCTTGAGCAGGGCGAAATAGCGCTCCCCCTCTTTCGGGGCGCGGATCTGCCCGGCTACGGTATCGCCGGTGCGCAGGTTGAAACGTCTGATCTGCGAGGGAGAGACGTAGATATCATCCGGGCCGGAGAGATAGTTGAAATCAGGGGCCCGGAGAAACCCGAAACCGTCCGGCAGGGTTTCCAGTACGCCTTCACCGAAGATTGCGCCGTTTTTACTTACGTGGGCTCTTAGAATGGCGAAAATAAGATCCTGGCGCCGCATACCGGCGGCTCCTTCAACCTGCATTTTACGGCCCATCTCAGTTAGTTCAGAGATCTTCTTACTTTTCAAATCAGACAGATTCATACATTTTCCTTCAAGTTGTAGATCATAAATTTACTTATTTTTTAAGAAACCGATTTTGCTTTAATTAAGTCTGTTCTTAGGGGGGACCTGAAGCCTTGATGTTGAGGGCGGTTGGGCGGAAATCCGATGTCGTAAATCCACCGGGCAACCCCTAAAGAAGAGATAAATACTGGTTTTTCGTCGTGGTTTCTGTATGTTATTTTTATTTTATGAGTAGTAATTTGCGCGTTAGAGTAGTCTCGATAAGGGAGCGGGAGTCGGTTGGCTCAGATAATATGACCAAAAATTATAATCAGAGATTGAGTAGTTAATCAGATTTGTTTTTTAGTTAGTTTTAAGACAGTAAAAAGCTATTAAAATTCAGGGCAATATCCTGAAAAAAGTGTGTTGAGGCGGGCTTTCTTGAGGCATATAGAGATTTTGCCGGCACTTGTCAACCATTTTTTGCGGCCGGCTCAGGGGTTAAGTTCATGTTTCAGCTGCCTGAGTGCCAGGCCGCGATGGCTGATGGCGCGTTTTTCCGCCGGAGTCAGCTGGGCCATGCTGTGACGGAAATCCGGGGCCGGCAGGAAAACCGGGTCGTAGCCGAAACCGGCCGAACCGACAGCTTGTCGGCCAATCCGGCCCGGGCAGCGGCCGGAAAAAATATACTCGTCCAGAGCCGGTGAAACGAGGGCGATAACGCAGACAAAAGCGGCTCCCCGCTGATCGTCAGGAACTCCGGCCAGAGCCTGTAGCAGTTTCAGGTTGTTTTCCCGGTCGCCGGCTTCAGGCCCGGCGTAACGGGCGGAGTGGACTCCGGGGGCTCCGTTTAAGGCATCGACCATCAGCCCGGAATCATCGCTTAAAGCCCAGTTGCCGGTAGCCTTAACCACGGCCCGGGCTTTAAGCCTGGCGTTTTCAACGAAGGTCAGCCCGGTCTCCTCCGGTAATTTGAGATCGGGAAAATCCCGCAGGTTCGCAAGTTTGATATTATTATCGTTAAGCAGAGCTTTAAGCTCTTCCAATTTTCCCTGGTTGCCGGTGGCCAGAACCAGCCGGGTATCGATTGTAATCATAACTTAATTCCTGATGGGTACGATGATTATTCCGGAATTTGAGAAAACAAGTATAACATTTTGATTGACAAATGAATAGTTTTTTAGACTATAGAGACTGCTCAGGGAAAATTCTGATTCTTCGCGACACTTTTCTTAAATCTGCAGATTTATAAGGTGATGACAGGCCGATTATGATTTCCGATCTGAAAGCGCAGTTGAAAATCTATTTTCCAAACTGGGACAAGCTTACCGAGTTCGCGATCGCCAGCGGACGACCACTCTATCTGGTCGGCGGAGCTTTGCGGGATCTTCTGATCGGTCGTAAGCTCAGTGATCTCGATTTCATCTGCCCGGCTGCGGATCTGGAGTTTTGGGAAACTGAGCTTCTGTGCTTAACTCAGGAGCCGGGCCGCTTTATCACCATGGGCACCGGGGCCGAGAGATATTCAGTCCGGCGCCTGGTAGGATCACAGCTGACGATCGATCTTGCCGCCTTGAACGGCCCGGATCTAAAAAGCGATCTTAAAAGGCGTGATTTTACGATAAATGCCATGGCCTATGCTTTGAAAGAGGAGATCTTTCATGATCCTTACGGGGGCCGTCAAGCCTTGAAAGAGAGGCGGATTGTTACCGTGGCCCCGGAAAATATGCGCGATGATCCGTTGCGGATTGTCCGGGCGGTACGCTTTATGTTGATGATCGACGGTCAACTGAGCCCTATTACAAGAGCGGAAATGGAGGCCGCCTGCGACGGTCTCGGTCAGGTGGCTAAAGAGCGGTTCGCGGTGGAGATAAACCAGATTCTGGCCACCAGCCAGGCCGGCCGCGGCCTTAAGGAACTGACTGCAGTCGGGGCGTTGCCGGTGATCTTTCCACCGTTGGCTCCGCTTGCCGGACTGGAGCAGAACAATTTTCACCACCTTGACGTCCTTGACCATACTTTGGCGGTGGTGGAGAATCTGGATGAACTCTGCCAGAGCAGCCCTCTAGCCGTAAAATTTCCGGATATCCCGGATCGGGTTCTTCTGAAATGGGCCGCCCTGCTGCACGATACCGGCAAGGCTTTAAGCAAAACCGTTGATCCCGATACCGGTACGATTCATTTCTTCGGCCATGAGCGCTTCTCGGCTCATCTGGCGCGAGAGACGCTGGCAGGCTTCGCTCTGGGAAAAGATTTTTTGCAGCGAATCGTACGGCTTATCGAAAATCATCTCCGGCCCCTGTTGCTCAACCTCGACAATTGCAAAGAGAAAGCCCTGCGGAGTCTGGTTTTTGACCTGGAATCGGATATCGACCTGCTGCTCCTGCATGCCCTGGCTGATCTTGAAGCGACCCGGGGCCGCGACCCGGGGCCGCGCCGGCAGAACCTGATCCGGTTAAGCCGCCGCCTGAAAGAGATTTACGAAAAAGAGCGCGAAGTTTTTATTAAACCTCTGATAAGCGGCAGGGATCTGATCGGCATGGGCATGGAGCCGGGCCCGGCCATCGGTACCATTATCCGCATGATTCATCAGAAACAGCTGGCCGGAGATATCAGCAGCAAAACTGAAGCTCTGGCCGCCGCCAGAAAACTTCTTTGAATAGGCCTTAAATCGATCTGGACTTAAAACACTTTTGCAACATATCGGCAGGTTGAAATCTCCAGCTTTATGAATCTTTGTCAATTTTTAAGAACTGAACGCCAAGAAATCATTGATGAGTGGGTGGCGCAGTTGAGCCAGACGGTCAGCAATCGTTACCGGCAGCTGAAGTTGGCGGATTTGTGTGAAACCGTGGCCCGGGCTTATGACGGTAACTACTCGGTCATCTGTAATCACGACTGGCAGTTGATTGAAGAGTTTATTGTTTTTATCACCCGGATGCGGCTTGAGCGGGGTTTTTCCCTTTCTGAGGTGCAGAAGGCATTTGGGGTTTTCAGAATTATAATGCTGCACCGTCTGCCGCTGGTCTTTCAGGGAGACGAATTGAGTAAGGCTCTGCTCGCGGTTAATAATTCAGTGGACGTAACCATTAACCGTTTCAGTGAATATTTTCAGAGCAAACATGAAGAGGAGATGCAACGCCTGCTTGAGAGCCTCGAGGAGAAGGTTGAACAGCGGACGCAGCAGCTTTACAACTCGGAGAATCGATACCGGACTCTGGTTGAGGATATCAGTGATGGCTACTTCGTCTGTCGTGATCAGCAGTTGATTTTTGTCAATCGGGCCCTGGGGGTAATGTTGGGGCGGACTCCAGCCGCTCTGGTCGGGGAAAATTATGAAGCCTGTTTTACCGGGATTATCGATCAATCTGCCGAGGTGGCGGCTCACGAAGTTTTCGAAAGCGAAGCTATCCGTCTCGATGGCACCAGATTCCCGGTTGAGATCAAAATAAACCGGGTTCGTTACGACGGTTTGCCGGCTCTGGCCGGGGTTTGTCGTGATATCGCTGAGCGCCGGGAATCGGCCCGTAAAGAGTTGGAACATGAGCGTCTGCTGGTGATCGGACGGATGGCGACGGTTTTTGCGCATGAGATCAGAAATTCGCTCTCTTCGATCAAGGTTAATGTCAGGATTCTGCAGAGAAAACCTGCATTATCAGAGAATGACATCCGGCGTATGGAGATTATTTTACGAGATATTGATAAACTTGACCAGCTTTTGCGCGATACTCTGCTCTTTTCCCGCTTTCTCGAAATCAGTCCGCACTGGCACGATATCAATCAGTTGATCAATAACGCCCTGAAGAGATTTGCAGACCGGATGGCGGCGGCTGAAATTCGGCTTAAGGTCAGGTTTGATGAGCGGATTCCCCGGCTTAAAATCGATGGCAAAAGTATGGATATCGTTTTCGACAACTTGTTCAGCAATGCCATTGAGGCTCTGTCTGATGTGTCACTTAAGGAACTTACGGTCTCAACTGTTGTCCGGAAGGACGACAGTTCTGAAAAAGGGGTAGTTGAGGTCGTGGTCGCGGATTCCGGTTGCGGCATCCGGGCCGAGGATCGGGAGCAGATCTTTCAACCGTTTTTCACTACCCGGGAGAGCGGCATCGGTCTCGGGCTCAGTAATGTGGTGCGGGTGATTGAGCAGCACAGCGGCAGCATCAGGGTTGCAAGTGAAATTAACCGGGGTACAACTTTTACGGTAATTCTGCCATGGCAAAAAGAGACGGAATAGTTATCATCGATGATAACCTAGAGCTTCTGGAAAGTCTGGAGCTCTATTTCAGAGAGAAGGGTTACGAGGTGGCGGTTGCTGACAACGGTAAAAGCGGTCTGGAGTTGATTAAAAAAAACCGGCCCGCGGTGGCAATTGTTGATCTGCGCCTGCCGGGAATGGACGGCCTGCAGGTACTGCAGGCATTAAAAGCCTACGGCAGTGAGTGCCGGACGGTGGTGATTACCGCCTACCAGGAGATGGAAACCACGGTTCAGGCGATTAAACTGGGGGCCTTTGATTATCTCCATAAACCGATTGATATCGATGCTTTAGACGCGGTTATAGCCAAGGCTTTGAGTGATATCCCGGAGACGGAATCGATCAAAGTTATCGATGAGGATTTCAAGGAAAATACGATTGTTGGCCGCTCCGATGAGCTGAAGGAGATATTTAAGCTTATCGGCCTGTTGTCGGCAGTCAAAACGACCGTACTGGTGGTCGGTGAGAGCGGCACCGGCAAGGAGTTGGCGGCCCGGGCGATTCACTATCACAGCTCCCTGGCGGGAGAACCTTTTATTGCCTTGAACTGTTCCGCCATTGTTGAAAATCTGCTTGAAAGTGAACTCTTCGGCCATGAACAGGGCAGCTTTACCGGGGCCTATGCGACCAAAAAAGGTAAGCTTGAGATTGCCGGCAGTGGTACTCTTTTTCTGGATGAAATCAGCGAACTGCCCCTGCACCTGCAGGCAAAACTGCTGCGCTTCATGCAGGAGAGGGAATTTGAACGGGTCGGTGGCAGCCGTAAGATAAAATTTAACGCTCGGATTATCGCTGCGACCAATCGTGACCTTTCTTTGATGGTACAACAGGGGAAATTTCGTGAAGATCTCTATTTTCGCCTCAATGTTTTTGAAATTACAATTCCCCCGCTGCGTCAGCGCAAAGAGGATATTCCTCTGTTGGCCGAGTATCTGATAAAGAAAATCAACCGGGTTACCGGCAAGAAGATAAAGCGTATTCCAATGGCGGCGATCGATCGTTTTATGCAGCATGAGTGGCCCGGAAATATCCGGGAGTTGGAAAATGTTTTGACCCGGGCCGTAGTGCTGGCTCAGGATGACTGTCTGCAGGAAGCCTGCGTTGCCGAACTTTTGCACCGCTCCCCGAAAAGTACACCGGTCTCATCATTACCGCCGCAAAGCTTGAGCGAGATTGAGGCTCAGCATATCACCCACGTGCTGGAATATTGCCGGGGAAACATCTCCCAGACCGCCCGTATTCTGGGAATCAGCCGGCCGACATTAAGAAGCAAGATTAAGGCTCTGCAGATTCCGACCGGAAAGGAGTAATCGTTTCCCCCCCCCC
>JANTFH010000034.1 GCA_024763535.1 Thermodesulfobacteriota bacterium | reverse complement strand
AAAGAGCCAAACCAGCAGACAGCCGCCGGCATGCAAAAGGAGAAGCCGCTTGATGCCGAGCAGCAGGCCCTTAAACAGTGGCTGCGGCGGGTTCCGGATGACCCCGGCGGACTCCTGCAAAGAAAATTCCTCTATCAGTACCGGGAGCGGCAGGATCGTTCTCAAGGTGTTAAGGAGTGGTAAATATGAAGATCATCACACCAATAAGGTTTAGAATTATTACAGGATTACTGTTGCTAATTTTTCTTCTGCCTTTAACCTGCAGAGCTGAAATCAAGGTTCGCCTCGACCGGGATGTGATCGGCATTGATGAAACCGTAAGGCTCTTTATTGAGGCCGACGGGGCCCGCAACAGTATCTCCGACATCGATACCAGCGCTCTGGAGAAAGATTTTTCTATCCTTTCCCGCTCCAGCAGCAGTAATTTCAAGATTATTAACGGCTCGACCAATTTCAGCAAAACCTGGACTCTGGAGATTGAGCCCAAACGGGTCGGCAAGCTCACGATTCCTCCCTTCTCTATCGGCGGCGAACAGAGCCAGGCCTTAAGCTTAAAGGTCACCGACAGCACTCCCGACCCGGCTCTTAATCAGGGCAAGCTCCGGGATATCATTCTCGAAGTCACCCCGGAGATGGATACGCCGGCCTATCTTCAGGGCCAGATAACCATCACCGTCAAACTCTTTCTCAATCAACGCTTAAGAATTACTGATGCTTCACTGGAAGAACCGAAGATTGAACATGCCATCGTCAAAAAACTCGGCAATGACCATAACTACAAAGTCAATAAAGGGGGCATTAGCTATCAGGTCATTGAAAGAAAATATGCAATCATTGCCGAAGAAGGCAAGCAGGTAACCGTTCCGCCGCTCCATTTTCAGGCAACCAGCCTCGAGAGTGGCAATCGCGGTTTTGGCGGAGATCCGTTTTTTGACCGTTTTGTCAACCGAGGCCGGCGGCTGCGGGTAAAGAGTCAAAAACTGACGATTGCCCTGACGCCGATACCGAAGGAATTTAACGGAAAAATCTGGCTTCCGGCTCGGAAACTGGCAATTATTGAAGATAAGAGTGACAAAAAAGAACTTAAGGTCGGCGAACCCCTGACCCGGGTCATTCAGGTTGAAGCCCTGGGCCTGACTGCAGAGCAGCTGCCGGAGCTCAAAATCGAGACCCCTCCCGGCGGCAAACTCTATCTTGATCAGCCGGAGCTTAAAACCCAGGTTGATAAAGGCGAAATTCTCCATGCCGTCAGGCGTCAGTCGCTGGCCTTTATTCCTTCCCGGCCGGGGACTTTCACGCTACCCGCAATTAAAATAAAATGGTGGGATGTAGTGAATAACCGGCAGCAGGTGGCCACTCTGCCGGAGAAAAAGATTAGCGTAATTGCCGGCAAACCGGCAGCACCGGCGGCAACCACAGCAACCGTACCGGAAACCGCGAACCCGGAAACGGGTAAGAACAGTGCGGCTAAACCTGAATTAAATAAAGGAGTGCCGGAGACAGTTAAAACAGAAACCGAATCTTCCCAGACAACTATTATCTGGCAGGGAATCAGTGCGGTTCTGCTGCTTTTATGGCTTTTCACCCTGTTCTTCTGGTATCGATCTCTAAAGCGACAAGAGAGCCGAAATTTCAAGGATAAAGCGATCTCTGCGCGAGCCAATGCCAGTCGCGACCAGATAAAAAAGGCCTGCCTTAACCACGACCCGCGGGCACTGCAGCAGGCCATTCTCGACTGGGCCGCCGCCACCTGGCCGAAAGAGGCTCCGGCCAATCTTGAGACAGTGGCGAAAAAGCTTGAAAATCCAGCCCTGAAAACAATTTTCAAGCGGATCGAAGAAGCGCTCTACAGCCCGGTCTCCTCCTCAACCTTTGACGGAGAGCAGGTCTGGTCCGAGCTGGCCGATCAACTGAAAGCAAAATTGAGCGATAAAAGCGCAAACCGGCCGGATAAAGACCGGCTGCCGCCGCTCTACCGATAACAAAATAAGCCGGGGCGGCTGGAAAACTGAAAACTACAACTTCAAGATGTCTCGAAAAGTTAGAATTTCGCCAGCTTTAGCTTTTCAATAATTCATCCAGTTGCCCGGCGGCATCGAGCGCAAAAAGATCGTCACAGCCGCCAACATGTCTATCCCCGATAAAAATCTGGGGCACGGTTTTACGGCCGCTGCGGCTCTGTGCCTCTTCCACCAGAGCCGGGTCCTGACTGATATCGATATCCTTAAAAGCCGCGCCCTTGGCACTTAAGAGCTGTTTTGCTTTAATGCAATAAGGACAAACCTTGGTACTGTAGATAGTAACTTCCGCCATTTAATCCTCCCTGAAAATAGATAATTCCGGTGGTTATGAAACCGGACTTTGAAAAATCCGCCGCTCAACTATTCTTATTAAACGCAATCTAAAACCTTATCAGAGTGCGCTTTCAACCTCTCTGATAAAACGCTGCCAGCGTTTTCTGAAATCGTTTACCGGCAGTGAGTCCATCGTCCGCAGTTCAAAGGTCGGCCCTTTAAGATTTAAGCGAACGTCGGTAAATATGGTAGTCAAATGGGCTAGAAACTGTTCGAATGTCGGCTCTTTAAGTTCGGCAAAGCGGATCCGCCGGCTGAAATCGACCGCCCGCAGAGCGTGATCAACCAGATGGCTCAGCAGCACTTTGACATCATTAATCTCACCCAGTTCGGGTAGCAGACAACGGCTGACATCGGTAGCATCCCAGATCGCCCGCCGGGCCGGCGACATGGCAAAATCGGGATCGCCGGCCAAACGCTTGAAAACCTTAAATAACGGCACCACCTCCGCCAGAGAACGAATCCTGACATGAAGCTGAATTGAAGCGGTGCCCTTCATCATCTCCCGGCCGCGGCCGCCGTTTTCACTAAAAAAAGAGTGCATATCGAGGTAGCGTTGACCGCTGATACAGAGAGGAGAATCCGCCCGGCCGGCGGCATAGGCGATAGCCAGATAACGTACTCCGAACTCTTCCTTGATCTGCAGATTGGTAGTTAAGATATGATCGAGCAGAGCTGAAAATTTAACCTTTTCATCTGCGAAAAGCGGCGGTGAACCATATTCGATCTGACCGCCCGGCTCAAAACTTAGATCGAGACCGTCCGCGGCCTGAAAGCTGCCGTCCGTCTGAGCCTGAAAACCGATTTCCGGCAGCCTCTCCTTTATCACCTCAACCTGCGCCGGAGTCATTTCGGCTTCAGGTATAAACTCATATTCAAAACCATAAGTCAGAGGCCCCGGGACCAGGGCTTCTGCCAGGTAGCGGAAAAGTTTATCCGTAAACTCTTTCCGAAGATCGGCAAAGCTACCATCAGAGCTGACATTGGAGTTCTCAATCACCATGAAATTCCTCATACCACAACGTAAACACCAGAACCGCGAAAAGCCGGTCGGCACCGGATACCAGGGTCTCCGGACCGACACCGGCCGTGGTGACCTGCCGGGTAAGTTCGGAAACCATCTTCTGATTCAGGATACCGTGACGTTTGATCATATCCCCGGCCAGGGCTTCGGCAACCACCTCCGGCCACGAATCACGCTCACTCAACCAGGCCGCCAGGGGACTGGTAAAGGGCTGTTTCCGGCGCCAGGCGCTGCGTTCATCCAGAAGTTTGTAGCGGGAAAAGGTCTCCCGCAGGATATGCTTTTCCCGGCCGTCTCTCAGGTTGATCTTGTAATCAACCGGCAGTTGAGCCGCAAACTGAGCCAGGCGAAAATCCAGGAACGGGGTTCTGGTCTCAAGCGAATGCCGCATCGACAGTTTGTCAAGGCGCAAAATCACATAATCCGGCAGGCGGCAACGGCTCTCCACGGCCAGGGCCGCATTCAGCGGGTGCTCGCTGCCGTTTAAACAGGGGGCCGCGTTAAGTTCTTTAAGACCCGGTATCCGGATATTATCATACCCTAAAAGTCGGGATAATTCAAGCGGAGAAAAGAGCTCTTCACTCTGGATATAGCGCTGCAGAGGGTCGGCGGCCCGCAGTTTAAGATATCCCGGAAGCTCCGGATAGAACCGGTTAAGCTCCTGCCGCTCACTGTCGCTTGAGTCCAGATATGCAAGGGCAGCCATCTCCAGCAGAAATTTCCGGTAACCGGCGAAAAGTTCATCCGCGCCTTCACCGGTAAGCACGGTCTTGACCCGTCGACTCGCAATCTGACAAACCTGATCGGTAGGCAGGGTCGCCCCGAGAAAGATCGGCTCTTCCAGAGAACGCAACAGCTCCGGAAGATCGTTGAGTGCCGAACGCCGACAGAGAGCCACATGATGCCGGGCCCGGGCAAAGGCCTGGCCTGAGGCCGCGAGAAAATTCTTTACCTCCGGCAGTTCGTTGTAAGTTTTATCCTGAAAAGCGATTGTAAAAAGTGCCAGCTCCGGCTGCAGTTTGACGGCCGCGGCCGCCACCGCACAGGAATCGATACCGCCGCTTAAAAAGCTTCCGACCTCAACATCCGATCTTAAGCGCAGGCGGACGGCATCACTGAAGAGATCGTACAAAACCTCCCCCGCTTCCATTAACGAGATCCGGCTGCGGTTGGAAGAGGGCTCTAAATTCTGCGGGAAAAGGTTCTGCCAGTAAGAGTGGACTTCATAACTGCCGGAATTAAGGTCGTAGAGCAGAAATGATCCCGGCGGCAGCCGTTTAATTCCGGCAAAGATTGTCTTCTCACCGGGGATATAGCGATAGGTAAAGAGAGTGGGAAAGGCCTCTTTGCGAATCTTTGCCGGGCCGCCTGCCTGTAGCAGAGGTTTAATTTCCGAAGCGAAAAAAAGATCGCCTTCTACCTCCCGAAAGTAGAGCGGCTTAATCCCGAAACGATCACGGAACAGCAGCAGTTTTCGCTCTCCGGGATCAAAAAAAGCCCCGGCATACATGCCGTTAAAAGCCTGCAGGGCGGTTTCCGGCCGAAAATGCCTGAACATCTGCAAGGCCACTTCGGCATCGCCCCGGGTCCGCCATTCAACCCCGCTTAGCCCCTCTTTAAGTTCAAGGTAGTTGTAAAGCTGACCGTTACAGATAAGAGCGCTGCCGTCCGTAGCGGAGCCGACCGGCTGCATACCGGTTTCAAGATCGAGAATTGAAAGCCTGACGAAACCGAAGCCGACCTTACGTAAACCCGTCTGATAAACTTCACAGGCAGTATCATCAGGACCGCGGTGAGCCTGAGTCAGCCCCATTTTGATCAATTTATCCTTGATCTCCAAGGTTCCCATCCGGGCCGAAATTATACCATGAACGCCACACATATTAGATATCACCAACCCGAGTTTAAACCCGTGGAAAGTTACCGACAAGGAAACCTTAAAAGGCTATTAAATCAGCAAATTGATTAAGGATTTTCACCTAAAGAAACCATTTTTTATACTAAGCTTGAAAAATAAAGGCAAGGATGAAGTTTTGCTTACAGGGCTGGATGGAGATTGAAACCGAACCCTTTATCAGGGTAATTACAGAAGGAACAAATAACTATCTTTCAAAATACAGTATCTGCCGACAACTCCCGGCGGCCGATAACAGCCAGCAGCAACAACCCGGGCAGGGCCGCCAAGGTGCAGAAGATAAAAAATGAGCTCCAGCCCAAGGCCGCCACCGCAAAACCGGTCGGGGCCGAGGCCAGAACCCTGGGGATACCCATGAGACTTGAAAGCAGGGCATACTGGGTGGCAGTGAATCTTTTATTGGTGAGTGAAGCCATGTAGGCGACATAGGCGGCCGTCCCCATACCGCCGCTAAAGTTCTCAAAAGCGATAACCCCGGCCAGCAGGGGCAGACTGGCACCGACGTTTGCCAGCAAAACAAAACCTGAAGTCGATACCGCCTGCAAAAGGCCGAAAACCCATAAGGAACGCATGATCCCGATTTTAAGAAGGATAATGCCTCCCAGCAGGCCGCCCCCGATCGTCGCCCAGAAGCCGAACAGTTTAACCACGGTCCCGATCTCGGTTTTACTGAACCCGATCTCCAGATAGAAGGGCATGGTCATGGTTGTAGCCATCTGGTCGCCGATCTTGTAAAAAAGGATAAAAGCCAGCAGCAACCAGGCCCCGGGCCGGCTGAAATAGTCTACAAAGGGGCCGATAACCGCCTCCCTGAAATCGGTCGGTGTGCCTGAAGTTATCTCCGGTTCCCGGGAGAACAGCGTGGTTATGACCCCGACCAGCATAACCGCCGCGAGAATCAGATAGACCATACTGAAAGGGATATGATCCGCCAGAATCAGACCGCCGCTGCCGGCCACCAGCATGCCGATCCGGTAGCCATTGACGTAGAGAGAAGAACCCAGCCCCAGTTCATTATCGGCGAGATCCTCGCGCCGGTAGGCGTCAACCACAATATCCTGAGAGGCGGAGAAGAAGGTGACCAGAAATGCGACGACAGCCACCAGGTAGGGATCAGCAACCGGATCGGTCAGCCCGAGTCCGGCAATGGCCAGCATTAAGATAATCTGGAAAAGCAGCAGCCAGCCGCGCCGGCGCCCCAGAAAAGGCAGGGTGAAGCGATCCATCACCGGTGCCCAGAGAAATTTCAGGGTATAGGGCAGCCCGACCAGTGAAAAAAGGCCGATAACCTTGATATCGACCCCGACCTCCTGCATCCAGGCCTGCAGTACCGTAATCGTAAGCAGCAGGGGCAGGCCGCAGCTGAACCCCATAAGCAGTGAGACCAGCATCCGTTTAGTCAGGATTGAGCTTAGAAATCCGTTCAACGCAACCGCTCCAGCTCCGGTCCCGACATATCGATAAAACAACCGCTCAGATCAGCTTCAAGATCAGCGTCAACGAGAAATTCGACTCCTTTGGCAACCTGAAAGGCGGCGATGGCGTTCACCGTCGGAGCGAGATTACCGATGACGGCTTCAACCCCCATGGCCGCATCGGTATCACCGTCAGGCCGGGAACTCTGCGGATAGATGTGATCCATTTTTTGCGATCCCGGCGGCACCGGGATAACCTGACCGTACCACCCGGCCACCGCCCCGTGAATCAGCATCTTGCCGTGGCGGGCGCAGAGCGCCGCCAGTTCGAGCCGGGCCGGGATTGAATCAAGCGCATCAAATACCAGGTCACAGTTTTTAAGTTGTGCTTCGGCTTCTGGCGACTGAAAAACCTGATTCAAAGCTTCAACGTGAATCGCAGGATTTACCGCCCGGCCCCACTCCCGGGCCGCTTCAGCCTTAAAGCTCTTCAGATTATCCACCGTCGCCAGAGATTGCCGGTTGAGATTACTCTCGACAAAAAAATCGGGGTCAATCACCAACAGATGGCCAACCCCGAGCCGCACCAGCATCGCAAAGATAGAACCACCCAGCCCGCCGCAGCCGATAATCGCCACTCGCGCCTGCAACAGCCGCAGCTGCCCGAGATTACCGAAAATCTCCCGCTGGCGCTGATAGCGTTCAGGGAAAAGCCCGTTCTCTAAAACAACTTGTTCAATCTCTTTTAAGGTAAGTGAAAATTTTTCCGCCGCGGCTTTAACCGCCGAAAGCGAGAGCAGACCGTCGGCATCCGCAAGTCTGAGTAGATAGTCTTTAAGTTGTTCCGGCACCGCCATCAGCCTCCGCCGACCTTGGGAAAAACCGACAGAATATCGCCTTCCTGAAGCTCACTATGAAGATCCACATGCCGTCCGTTACAGATCAGGATGCCGATTTCAGCAGCGGGAACTTCAAGCTTCCCAACTACCTGCTCAACTGTAGCTCCAGTTTCAAGCTCAATCACCCGGGTTTTGAATCGTCCCACGCGGAATCCGGCAAAAAGTTTAACGGTTACTTGCAAATCACCACCCCGTCCCGAAATTTGGCAATGATCTCATCTTTATCATTCTTCCGGTCGGATCTTTTGAACTCGATTAAAAGATTACGCACCTCATAGCGCACGGCAATAAAGATCTCGACCAGTTCCGGGTCGAACTGATGCCCGGCCCCTTTACGCAGTTCAATCAGGGCCTCCTTAATACTGAAAGATGAACGATAGGGACGTTTTGAAGTCATCGCATCGAAGGCGTCCGCAACCCCGATAATCCGCGACATCAAAGGGATTTCATCGGCACACAAACCTCTCGGATAGCCGCTGCCGTCCCAGTGTTCATGATGATGATAAATCACTTCCGCAACCTGGTTCAAGGAGCTTACCGGGTTGATAATGTTGCGGCCCTTTAACGGATGGGTCCGAATCTCGGCAAACTCACTCTCCGTCAACTCTCCCTGCGATCCGAGGATGGCATCCGAAATCCCGATTTTACCGATATCATGCAAAATCGCGGCTTTCTGCAGAATAGCAAGTTCCTGGCAGGAGAATCCGAGCTGTCTGGCAATCAGTTCGGCATAACGGGAAACCTGATAGGAGTGACCGTGGGTATAGGAGTCCTTGGCTTCCAGAGCCATGGCAAAACTCTCCACGGTCTCAATATAGTTCTGCTGCAGGTTATTGTAGAGATAGGAGTTTTCGATACAGGCGGCGGCTTTTGATACCAGCATATAAAAGGAGCGGCGCAGTTTATCGGAAAATATATTCTCCGGCCGGAAAGAGATCAGGATAAAAACCCCGACCAGCCGGTTGCGCGCTTTCAGGGTAAAGGCCATCATCGAACTGAACTCGACCTTCTCTTTACTCTCCGCGGCGATACTGGCCAGCAGAGGGTCATGTTCCTGAAAGAGTTTGCTGCTGAAACTGGTAAAGTGTTCATGGGCGACGGTTGAGGAGAGGTTTTTCGGCAGCAGATTAAGCAGGTAGCGGGTATTTTTTGAAGGCGGCCGCAGGAGTTTACGGCGGATCAGGGAAAATTCCTGATTACCGGGGCTGTCATCATTCAAATAGAGAGCCATAAAATCGGCCTGGGTAAATGAAGCCGCCGATTCGAAAAGGACCTTGATCACCTCATCCAGACCGAACTGCGCACTGATCGATTCGCTCGCCCGGTAGAGGGCCATCATCTCTTTTAAGTTGACATTTTCACGCTGCAGAAACTGCCTCTCCAGGGCCTTTTCAACCACGTTGGCAACAATCTCAAACTCGAACGGCTTGGTAATATAATCGTAAACCCCGAGTTTGATCGCATCGATCGCCGTCTGCATGGAAGCGTAAGCGGTAATCACGATGATAACCGGGGCGCTGTCCAGCTCCTTGACCCGCCGGATAAGCTCCATACCGTCCATGACCGGCATATTGATATCGGTCAGGAGCAGATCGAACTCCTGTTCCAGCATCTGCTCCAATGCCAGAGCCCCGTTGGCTGCGGTTTTTACCCCGTAACCAAGACTGCCGAGCAGATCCTCCAGGATCTCAACAATCTCGGGATCATCATCCACAACTAAAATATTCAAACTGCTGTCGCGCCAGTTAGTCTCCATGCTCACCCAACCTGAAGGTTATCAGAAAATATTTAAAAACTGCAACCTTATCCATTCGTAAAAATGTAACTCTTAAATAGAGCCTGTAAATCAGGCCTTGTCCCTAATTGAATGGAGGATAAAAATATCCTGCCGGTTGCCGTAAATGAAATCGCGTGAACGGCTAAACAAACACTGTTGCTTACAACCAAACAGTGTGGGTGTCAAGTATGATTTCCAAATAAACACTATTCATAGGTATTTGCCGCCAGACGGCCAAAAAATCGCAATGCGAACGCCGCTTAAGCGCTTAAATAAAAAATTTAACTTGCCCGTCAATAACAAACCAAGGTATAAGAATCACGGCTGTTCCCCGGCCGGATATTTTCTCATTCCTCATTATAAATGATAGCAGGTATGTTGCAGGTACTCAGAACAATTTTTCTCACCCTGATAATTTCAACTCTGCTCTGGGGATGCGGAGATCGCGGAGGAATGCGAGGCATACTAACCTCATCTGATGTTCTGGTCATTAAACATCATGTGCGCCAACACTATATCTGTCTGGAGGAATTCTGTCGCCGACTCTACCTTAAAAACCCGAAATATGAGACTAATCCATTTCGCCAGGCGGAAAAACTGAGAATCATTTTTCTCGAAGAGAGAGACCTCGGCTCACCCTATGATCACCTCCCCTCTAATGAGATTTTAACTGCAGTTTTTGCTGCTGACACCCTCTATCACGACCGTGTTGCGCTGCTTGCTTTAGGTCTGCGAAAGAGTATCGACGAAGGATACGACCAGCATGGCCCCTTCACCAACAATATGATTACCAGTCTGCAGATTCCCTTGGAGCGTCTGAAAAGACTCTACAGCAACCTGAGCCAGGTCAACTGGCGCCTCAAGGTCTACCGCGACAGTTCCGGAGAGCTCTACTTTCTCTCCAATGAGAAAGGTTGTAACGGCTACCTGAACATGGGTTATGAGGTTCTGATGACCAAGGTTCTAACCCGGATAGAAGATGACATATATATGCGCGGCGGCAACCCGCCCAATGTTGTCTTTAAGATGTCGACCATGTTTTTTTCACTCTTTCTCTAAGTCTCGCAGCAAGGAGGCCGCAGCGTAGTATCGTACCGCAATTTTTTACCGGCCGGGCCGGCGGCGCACCTCTATCTTTCCGATGATCCTGTGACTCAGATCAGGCTTCCGGATTTCCAGGATAAATTTGTCATTGAACTCCATCACGGCAAACTTTGCGTAATTTTGTTCTTGACTTTAACGCCAGAATCCTTTTTACCTCTAGACCGCCCAAAGATGGGGGTTGCCGAAACGTGCTGGAAAGTTGTCGGTCAAGTTACTAAAACTGCTTAAAAGATCGCTCCGGGCAGTATTTTACAGCTCCGGGCAGATTCATTAAAACGCTGAACCAATTCATCAGGGTATGGAGTTTTCATGCTGAAATTTTTTTCCGTTTTCCGGTTATATTTCAATACCAAAACAGCCTTGCTGGTCTGTCTCTTGATTTTTCCCGGACTCCCACAGTTGGCGTTGGCAACCGATAACGCACATCAGCCGCCACCCCCCAAGGTTGGTGTTTACATTGTCAAAAAGATGGACGCGACCCTGGCTCATACCTATGTTGGCCATATCGAGGCGATCCAGAGTGTCGACCTCAGAGCCCGGGTCGAAGGTTTTATCGAAAAGGTCGATTTTCGTGAAGGTGACATAGTCCGGACCGGCAAACTTCTCTACCTGATTGAACCGGCTCCCTATAAGGCTAAAGTCAAGTCTCGCGAGGCCGATATCGCCGCCGCCGAGGCCGAGCTCTCACGCACCGAACAGCACTTGAAAAGACTGGAGACAGCCCGTCCCGAAAGTATCCGGGCTACCGATCTCGACAACGCCAAAGCTGTAGCCGCCAGTGCCAAAGCCCGTCTTGAAGCGGCCCGGGCGGCCCTGGTTCTGGCCCAACTTGATCTCAACTACACCCGGATTACGGCCCCGATCACCGGCCGCATCGGCCGTACCGCCTATACCCGCGGCAACCTGGTCAATCCGGCCTCCGGACCGCTGGCCAAAATTGTACAGACTGATCCCGTCTGGGTTATGTATGCGGTAAGTGAAAACGAGGTCGGAACCATCCGTCGGGCGCTTGCCGCCGGCGACGTTCGGAACCAGATCCCGGACCGGATTCTGGCACCTCACCTGAAGCTTGGCGACGGCCAGCCCTATCCCGATTCCGGCCGGGTCGATTTCGTCGACAACGAGGTCGATCCCCGAACCGGCACCATAATCATCCGGGCCCGTTTCAAAAACCCGAAAGGCTGGCTGATACCGGGCCAGTATGTTACCGTCGAAGTCAAGGCCGGAGCCCCCCGGCCTCAGCCCGTGGTGCCTCAGGCCGCGGTTCTGATAGGCGAACAGGGCCGCTATGTCCTGATTGTCGGCGACGACAACCGGGTGGCAGCCCGACCGATTGTTATCGGCCCGGCAGTCGGCACCAACTGGAGTGTTGACGAAGGTCTGAAACCGGGTGAAAAGGTGGTACTGCACGGCCTGCAGAAGGTTCGACCCGGCCAACAGGTGATTGTCAACCCCGAACCGGCCGGGGTTCGATAGACAATGTTTTCAAAAATATTTATCAGCCGCCCGAGACTGGCCGGGGTGGTGTCGATCATCATCACAATCGCCGGGCTCATTGCCCTCTTTAACATCCCGGTTTCCCGCTACCCCAACATCACCCCCCCCAGCATCATTGTGTCCGCCGTCTATCCCGGAGCCAGCGCCCAGATTCTGGCCGACACGGTTGCCGCTCCTCTCGAAAAGGAGGTCAACGGAGTTGACGACATGCTTTACATGTCCTCTTCCTGCTCCAATTCCGGGCTCTATTCGCTGACCGTTACCTTTGCCGTCGGCACCGACCCCGACATCGATCAGGTCAACCTTCAGAACCGCATTCAGCTGGCAACCCCCAAACTTCCGTCCGAGGTCGTGGCGCAGGGTATTACGGTAGTCAAGCGTTCGAGCGACACCATGGCGATTGTCGCCTACTACTCACCCGACAAGTCCCACGATATGCTCTTCCTAAGCAACTACGTCAACCGCAACGTCAAGGATGAACTTGTACGCCTGCCCGGGGTCAGCGATGCTATGATCTACGGAGAAAAGGAATACAGCATCCGCATCTGGCTCGACAGTGACCGGCTGACGGCCCTGGGACTGACCGCTGAAGACGTCATAAAGGCGATTCGCAGCCAGAACATCCAGGCCGCGGTAGGTTCCGTCGGCCAGTCCCCGGCGGCCCCGGACCAGCAGGTACAATTTACCCTCCGGGCCAAGGGGCGGCTGACCGAAATCAAAGATTTTGCCAACATTGTCATCCGGGCCAACGACCATGGCGGTCTGGTCCGGGTGCGGGAT
Organism: Thermodesulfobacteriota bacterium; assembly: GCA_024763535.1. Taxonomy (GTDB): domain Bacteria; phylum Desulfobacterota; class Anaeroferrophillalia; order Anaeroferrophillales; family Tharpellaceae; genus Tharpella. The sequence continues at coordinate 12,426 of JANTFH010000034.1, read as the reverse complement.
GTGGCCCGGGTTGAACTGGGTTCAAAAACCTACGGCCATATCGATACCCTGAATGGCGGCGAAGCGGCGATCATGGCCCTTTATCGATCATCCGGAGCAAATTCGATCGCCACCATGAAAGAGGTTCGGGCCCAACTGTCTGAGATTGATCGCAACCTGCCGCCCGGGGTCGAATCAAAACTGATCCTTGATACCACCAAATATGTTTCGGCCGCTATCCACGAAATTATTTTTACTCTGGCTCTGACCTTTCTTCTGGTACTGTTCGTAAACTACATCTTTCTCCAGGACTGGCGGGCGACATTGGTACCGACCATCGCCATCCCGGTGTCACTGATCGGTACCTTCGCGGTGCTTCTGGCCCTGGGTTATTCAGCCAATACGATTTCGCTCTTCGCCCTGATCATGGCCATCGGTCTGGTGGTCGACGACGCCATTGTCGTAGTCGAAAACGTCTACCGAATCATACAGGAGGAAAAACTCAAACCACCGGCGGCCGCGGCCAAAGCAATGCGCCAGGTGAGCGGACCGATCGTTGCCACCTCGCTGGTTCTGCTCGCGGTCTTCGTTCCGGTCGGTTTCATGCCCGGAATTACCGGCCAGCTCTACCGCCAGTTCGCGGTCACCATCTGCACTGCCGTGGTGATCTCGATGATCAACGCCCTGACCTTGAGCCCGGCTTTGTGCGCCGTTCTGCTCAAAGAGACAACAACCCTGCCCCGGCGGGGGCCACTGGCCTGGTTCAACCGGCTGCTGGACACCTCGCGGCGCGGCTACCTGGCGGGTTCGGGCTGGCTGATTCGTCATTTGCTGGTTGGCTTTCTCCTCCTGATTGCAGTATACGGCAGCACCTGGCTGCTGTTTAGCCGCACCCACACCAGCTTTCTGCCGCGTGAGGACATGGGTTATTTCTTTGTCGACATCCAGCTGCCGGAATCGGCTTCCCTTTTGAGAACCGGCCAGGTTCTGGAAAAAATCACCGCTTCGCTCGAATCAATCGACGGGATAGAAAACGTGGTCGGGGTGAGCGGCTTCAGCATTTTCAGCGGCAACTCCGACAATGGCGGTCTGGCGGTCGCTATCTTAAAACCCTGGGATGAACGAAAAAAGAGCTCTCAGCATCTTGACGCAATTCTCCAGCAGGCTCAGACACAGATGGCCGGGTTCAGCGACGCCCGCTGCTTTGCTTTCGCCCCGCCGCCGATTCAGGGATTAGGAGCCAGCGGCGGATTTGATTTCCGTCTCCAGGCCCGTGATGATCCCGACCCCCAAAAACTTTACGGGGTGGCACTCTCACTGATGATGGCCGCCCGCCAGGATCCGGATCTGCGCCGGGTTTTCACCACCTATACCGCCAATACCCCGCAGATCTTCATCAATGTCGACCGCACCCGGGCCGAGGCCATGGGGGTGCCGGTAAGAAGAATATTTTCCACCCTTCAGGCCCAGCTAGGCTCAGCCTATGTCAACGATTTCAACCTTAAAGGCCGCACTTATCAGGTTAAAGTCCAGGCCGAGGGCCGTTTTCGTGATGCCGTCAATGACATTGAACGATTATGGGTCCGCAGCGATGCCGGCCGGATGATTCCCTTAAAAACCCTGGTTACTCTGAAAACCATACTCGGGCCCCAATCGATCCCGCGTTACAACCAGTTTCCCAGCAGTCACTTTATCGGTAGTGCGGCCCCCGGAATCTCGTCCGGCGAGGCTATGGCTCATATGGAAAAATTGGCCCAAAAAGTGTTACCCTCAGGATACGGATACGACTGGTCTTCCGTCTCCTATCAGGAGCGTAAAGCGGGCGGCCAGATACTCTGGATTTTCTCATTGGCGATGCTTTTCAGCTATCTCTTCCTGGTTGGTCTCTACGAAAGCTGGAACATACCGTTGGCGATCATTTTCTCGGTGCCGACCGCTTCCCTGGGAGCTCTGGCCGGACTCTGGATCACTCATCAACCACTTTCAATCTATGCTCAGATAGGACTTATCCTGCTGGTCGGACTGGCAGCCAAAAACGCCATCCTGATTGTCGAATTTGCCAGCCAGCGCCACCGTGATGGGCTGGGAACAACCGAAGCGGTGATCGAGGCCGCCGCGATTCGTTTCCGGCCGGTTCTGATGACCGCCTTTACCTTCATTCTCGGTGTCGCCCCGATGGTAGTCGCCACCGGAGCCGGAGCCGGCAGCCGCCGTTCCATCGGGGTGACCGTCTTTGCCGGCATGTTGATAGCTACCGTTTTCGGCATCTTCCTGATCCCGCTGCTCTTTTATCTCTTTCAGACGTTCAGAGAAAAAGGCAGCGCCTGGCGCGACCGGGATCGGAAAAGGGGAAAAGGGGGTGAGTCATGATCAGAGACTGCACCGGGAGAGCTGTTCGCGTGGCCGGAGTCTTGTTGCTGCTGGCCGGAGGAGTGCTGCTTAGTGGTTGTTTCAAGGTCGGACCCGACTATGTTCGGCCCGAACCGCCAGCCTTAAAGCAGTGGGCCAGTCCTCTCGAAGAGGGTCTTGAGACCGGCCGGGCTGATCCTGAAACTCTGGTCCACTGGTGGAAGACCCTCGGAGATTCCAGGTTGGACAGTCTGGAGCTAAGAGCCCTGAAAGGCAATCATGACCTGCGTATCGCCCGGGCCCGGATCCGGGAAGCCCGGGCCCGCTGGGGTATCGCCCGGGCCGATCTCTTTCCCCGTGTAGACGCCAAGGGAACGTTCAACGAGTTTCACCGTAGTGAAGAAAATTATGGTAATGGAGACCAGGAAAGGCTCTACCAGGCTGGTTTTGATGCCGGCTGGGAAATTGATATTTTCGGAGGCACCCGAAGGGCAGTCGAGGCGGCCGAGGCCGAAGTTGCCGCCAGCCGCGAATCGCTCAACGACGTTCTCGTCACCCTGCAGGCCGAGGTGGCTTTCAACTATCTGCTGCTGCGCACCAATCAGGCCCGGCTCAAGGCAGCTGAAGCCAACATCAAGACTCAGCAGCAGACCTGCAATCTTAACCGTTCACTCTACAAATCGGGACTGATCAATAAACTCGCTCTAGCGCAGTCACTCTACAATCTCGAGCATACCCGTTCCCGGATACCGGCCTTCAAAACAGCCATCGAAAAATCCTGCAACCGGCTGGCGGTACTGCTTGGGATCCCCCCATGTAGTCTCCAGTCCGATCTTAGCAGACCGGAACCCGTGCCCGACCTGCCGCCGAAACTGGCCGTCGGCATCCCGGCCGAAACCCTGCGGCACCGGCCTGATATACGCCGGGCCGAACGCCGTCTGGCGGCGGCCAGCGCCCGAATCGGCGAGGCTACCGCCGATCTCTATCCCAAATTCCACTTGATCGGCACTATCGGACTCGAGTCACTCCATTACGACACACTCTGGCGCTGGGCCAGCCGAAGCTGGGGATACGGTCCCGGAGTTACCTGGAATATTTTCGACGCCGGCGCCATCCGGCGCAACATCGAAGTCCAGAACGCCCGTCAGGAACAAGCCCTGGCACTCTACGAACAGACGGTTCTCAAAGCCAGGGAAGAGGTTGAAAACGCGATTGTCGCCTACGCCCGCGAGCAACAGCGCCGCCGCTACTTAGAGGCGGCGGTAAAAGACGCCAACGAGGCGGTGGAACTAGCCGAAGACCAGTTCAGGGCCGGGCTTGTCGATTTCAACAATGTACTCATCTCTCAGCTCTCCCTCCTGACCCTGGAAGATGAACTGGCTCAGAGCGACGGCGCCGCAGCCGCCAATCTGGTACGTCTCTACAAAGCTCTGGGTGGAGGCTGGGAATGGCAGGAGCCGAGACTTGAAAAAGAGCACAAGAAAACCACCCCGGCAGCATCTTAACTAAGCTGATTGCTATACTGCCGGGATCGTTCCCTGATACTAATCTTCAATCGGCGGGATCAGAATCTTCCGGGGTTTACTGCCCTCGGAGGGGCCGACGACGCCTTCCCGCTCCATAGTTTCGATAATCCGGGCCGCACGGTTGTAGCCGATGCGGAATTTGCGCTGAATCATTGAAGCCGAAGCGCCTTTCAGGGAAGAGACAAAGGCTACCGCCTGATCGTACAGTTCATCATACTCATCATCGCCTTCAGCATCAGCCCCATCACCCGTGCGGGCCCCGCCTTTGGATTTGGATTTAGCCAGCGCTTCCTCATGCTTTTTCAGCATATCATCCTGATACTCAGGCGCCCCCTGACCCCGGAGATAATCGGTCAAAGCTTTGATCTCTTCATCGCTGATAAAGGCTCCGTGCAGACGGGTAAATACGGAAGTCCCGGGGCTTAAAAGCAGCATATCGCCATTGCCGAGCAGATGCTCGCCGCCGGAGGCATCCAGAATTGTGCGCGAATCGATCTTGGATGAGACCCGGAATGAGATTCGGGCCGGGAAATTGGCCTTGATGAGCCCGGTAATAACATCGACCGAAGGCCGCTGGGTTGCCAGAATCAGATGAATACCGGCCGCCCGGGCCATCTGGGCCAACCGGGTGATCGACTCTTCCACCTCTTTCGAGGCCACCATCATCAAATCGGCAAGCTCATCTATAATAATAACAATATAGGGGAATTTCTCCAACGGCAGCGGGGCCTCCTCTGCGGCAGCGGTTACGGGGCCGTCGGCTGCAGCCGCCTCGGGAAGAATCGCACTCTCTTTCGCTTCCGGTTCGGGAGTTGAGGTAAGATTCCGCTTGGCGATCTCTTTCTCTATAAAACGGTTGTAGGATGAGATATTGCGGGTGCCGGTTTTCGACATCAGACCGTAGCGGCGCTCCATCTCCTCCACGGCCCAGCTTAAAGCCGCCGCCGCGCGTTTGGGTTTGGTCACCACCGGCAGCAGCAGGTGCGGTATATGGTCGTAAACCGAGAGCTCAAGCCGCTTTGGATCGACCATTATAAATTTAACCTGATCCGGCATCATCTTGAAAAGAATACTGCAGATCAGACAGTTGATGCCGACACTCTTCCCGGAACCGGTCGAACCGGCAATTAAAAGGTGGGGCATCTTCGCCAGATCCGCCACCATCGGCATCCCGTCGATCTCTTTCCCCAGAGCCAGCGGCAGAATACTTTTACCCTTCTGAAAGCTGGAACTTAACAGCAGTTCCTTGAAATTAACCCCTTCCCGCTCGAGATTAGGAATCTCGATACCGACCACCGCCTTACCCGGAATCGGGGCGACAATACGCACCGACATGGCGCTCATGGCCAGAGCAAGATCGTCCGACAACGAGCTGATCTTACTCAATTTAACCCCGGCCGCCGGTTGAAATTCGTACATCGTCACCACCGGCCCGGGATGCACCGCTACAACCTGGCCCTGCACCCCGTAATCCCGCAGTTTATTCTCCAGCAACTGGGACTTCATCCGCAGACTCTCATCATCAGTACTCTTTTTACGCCTGGGCGGCGGATCTTCCAGCAGGTTCAGGCTCGGCAGGGTAATCTTGCCGCTCCCCCGGACAAAGGGAAGCGTCGCCTGGTTCATGGGAGCGGGTTTAGGCTTTTCACTGTGGGGCCGCCCGATTTTTACCTTCTTTATCCTCTTTCGGGCTTTTGCCGGAGAATCCTCAACCTCGACCTCAGGCTCCCGAACCGGTCGTTTAATCAGCCCGGCACAAATCGTGAACACCCGCTTTAAACTCTGCATAATCATCCGGCCGGTAGCCAGAATACAACTTATCAAAAGAGCCGCAATCCTAAGCGGAGAGATATGAGTAGTCACGATCAAGGCCAGCGCGAAACAGACACTCATCAAAAGATAAGTGCCGATCGGATTAAAGAAGGAGAGCAGAAATTCACCCACCACCCGGCCGAATACTCCGCCGGTTAACACCTCGTTCCCCTGGAGCAGACAGACCGGATGAATCAGGGTGCACCAGACTGACGTAAATAGAATCAGCAGCAGCACTCCTCCCAGACTGCTTAAAGGGGGATAACTTTTACTGTTAAAAAGGCCGATAAACACCCCGAGCAGATAGAGCGGCAGAATTAAAGCCCCGAAACCGACCGTCTGCAGCAGCAAATCAGCGGTAAAGGCGCCGATGCGGCCGCCTAAATTGGCAATATCAACACTCCCGCTGATGGTGTGATTAAAGGAGGGATCCCTAGGGGAATAGGAGAGCAGAGCCATAAGCAGAAAGATAGCGAGACCGAAAAAAAGGATCCCGATCATCTCAACCTTCCACTCCTGCCTTTTGATTGTTAACTTTGCGATTCCCATCTCTCTATAACTCAATAATTACCGGTAAAATCATCGGTTTTTTATCTAAGGTTGTACGAAAATACTTTTTCACGGCCCGGCGTAGCACCGCTTTAACTTCAATCCAGTCGCTGCGTTCTATCGTCGGAATGCTCTGCAGGGCAACTCCCACCGCATCATGAAGTTCGTCCATGATCACCTCATTTTCATCCGCGATCAGACCTTTAGTCGTAATCTCCGGCCCGTAGACAACCTCACCGCTGCTCTCGTTAATACCGACCACCACCATCACCATGCCGTTGTAGGAGATATGCCGGCGATCATGGAGCGTGGCGAAATCTATCTCGCCTACCCCTTTACCGTCGATTAGAACCTTGCCATGTTCAACCTGACCGATAACCTGCAGCCCGTTCTCATCCAGCTGGGCCAGTTCGCCATCGACAATAACGCGGGCACAATCTTCCGCTACACCCAGTTCCCGGGCCAGACGACAGTGCTGATCGAGATGACGATACTCACCGTGAATCGGCAAAAAATGTTGCGGCCGCACCAGATTGTGCAGGAGGGCCAGTTCATCCCGAAAAGCGTGGCCGGAGGCGTGCGTAAAAGCAATCGGCGGGTAGAGAACCCGGGCCCCGAGCCGGGAGAGCCGATTCAGCAGATTACTGATCGCCTTCTCGTTTCCGGGGATAAAACGGGAGGAAAAGATAATCGTATCACCAGTTCTAACCTTGAGCCATTTACTGTTGCCGGAGGCCATCAGCGAGAGCCCGGAAAAGGGCTCGCCCTGGCTGCCGGTGGTGATTACCAGAACCTCCTCGGGCTTCAGAGCGGCAATATCTTCGATGTCAACCAAGGTGTCGTCCGGGAGATCGAAAATGCCGATCTCCCGGGCGATCTGGGTATTGTTATGAAGACTGCGTCCTAAAATCGCCACCTTGCGGCCATGCTCATGCGCCAGCCGGATAAGCTCCCGAATGCGGTTGAGATTGGAAGCAAAAAGGGTCACGATTACCCGGCCCGAAGCCTCAGACAAAAACCCGGCAAAGGCTTTTCTCACCTCGGACTCACTCACCGAATAACCGACATTTTCAATGTTCGTACTGTCGGCTAAAAGAAGATCAACACCGTCGTTACCGATTTCAGAGAGACGGTTAAGATCGGTCCTCTCTAAACTGAGCGGGGTCTGATCGATCTTGAAATCTCCGGAATGGATCACAACCCCAGCCGGTGTCGTGATCGCTAAAGCGACCCCCTGCGGGATTGAGTGAACCACCGAGATAAATTCGATCGAAAAATTATTAGTGGCAACAATATCCCCGGGGGCGATAACCTTAAGCTCACATTCAGCCAGCAGGTCATGCTCCTCCAGGCGGCGGGCAACCATAGCTATCGTCAGGCGGGTGCCGTAAACCGGAACCTCGAGCCGAGGCAGAATAAAAGGCAGAGCGCCTATGTGATCTTCATGCCCGTGGGTCAGGATAATTCCCTTGATTCTCTCCCGCACCGCAACTAGCACGGTGATGTCGGGAATAACGATATCGACCCCGAGCATATAGGGCTCGGGGAACATCAAACCGCAATCGATCAGGAAGATCTCTTCGGCATATTCAAGCACCATCAGGTTCATGCCGATCTCGCCCAGACCACCGAGCGGCAGCAGGCGTAAACCCTCAGGGTTAGCCCTGTCGGAGAGGAAAGCGGAGGTCATCTGATCTGTGGACAAAACTTAAAAAACCTCTGCTTATCCCTGGGCATTCTGCATTTGCTGCAGCAGATAAGCCTCAACAAAAGTATCAAGGGATCCATCTAACACACTATTAACATTACTTGTTTCACACTCAGTACGGTGATCTTTGACAAGCTGGTAGGGGTGCAGAATATAGGAACGTATCTGACTGCCCCAAGCGATATCCATTTTGGCACTCTCGACCTTATCTTTAGCCTGACGACGTTCTTCCATCTCTTTTTCATAGAGCCGGGCTTTGAGCATTTTCATGGCGTAGGCCCGGTTTTTATGCTGCGAACGCTCATTCTGACACTGCACCACGATCCCCGAAGGCAGGTGGGTTATGCGCACAGCGGAATCGGTTTTGTTGACATGCTGGCCGCCGGCCCCGCTGGCCCGGTAGGTATCAACCCGAAGGTCGGCATCATTTATTTCAACCTCGATATCGTCATCGATTTCGGGACAGACATAAACCGAGGCAAATGAGGTGTGACGGCGGTTCCCGGCATCAAACGGTGATATTCGGACTAACCGGTGAATACCGCTTTCAGAACGAAAATTACCGAAAGCATGATCGCCGCCGGCCCTGAAAGTCACACTCTTGATCCCGCCCTCATCCATCGGCAGAATATCAACAATACTGGTTTTCCAGCCACGCTTCTCAGCCCAGCGCAGATACATCCTGAGCAGCATCTCAACCCAGTCCTGGGCTTCGGTACCACCGGCTCCGGCATTAATGCTGACAATCGCGTTGCCGCTGTCATGCTCGCCCGACATCATCTTTTCCAGGCGTACCAGAGTCAGATTTCGTTTAAGTCGGGCCAGCTGCAACTGGAGCTCTTTAAGGCTTTGCGGATCATCCTCCTCCTGCAGCATATCGGCTAACAGGCGGACCTCCTCGCAACCGGTCTCGATTCCCCGCCAACGGTCAACCTCACGGTTGAGCTGAGTCCCCTCTTTCAAAATCTCCCGGGCGTAATCAGGGTCGTTCCAGAAGCCCTCTCCGGTACTTAGATCCTCAATTTCACTGATTCTCTCCTGCATCTGTTCGAGATCAAAGATACCCCCTGTAGGTTTCAACAATCTCTTCAATTTCCCGCAACAGATCAATCGTATCCTGAGGTATGGCCATCAATTAACTCCTGGTTATAAAAAAAGTACTCTTCTAAAAAATGCCGTGACCATTAATATATCTGCCGGCGCAGCATAAAAACCGCCAACAGGCCGTAAAGGATATACGGCGCAACCGCCGCCGTCAGCGGGCCCAGCAGACGCCCCTGCCCCAATGCCAGCGACAGCGACAACACGACCCAGAAAGAGAATCCTAAAAAAAGACTGACGGCAATCCCCCGGGCGGCCCCGCCATGCCGGCGTGATGCAAGAGAAAAGGGAATTGCCAGCAAGATCATCAAAGGACAGGAAAACGGGTAGAAAATCCGGTTAAAAATCTCGACCGAGTATTCGATATGCGAAAGCCCGACACTCCTGGCCTTGGTGATGTAGTTTTTAAGTTCACTCAAACTCATGCGGTCGGGTTCTTTGCGCGGTATCAGAAAATTCTTGAATGTCGCCTCGATATCCAGATCAACATTCTCTTCCTGCTTAAAGCCGGCCACATCGGTAAAACCATCACGAAAACGAAAATCCCGCTCCCGAACCTTTCTTCCGAACCAGCGTTTTTCGGAAGAGTTGTAACTCAAACCCTCAATATCCAGACGCTGGATGAGACGATAATCATCCGCAAAACGATAAATCAGGGCTTTGCTGATCGTCTCAGAAGCAGGATTAAGGCCTTCCAAATAGTAGATAACATTCCTGTCAGAATACCATAAGCTCTTGAGATTGTAAAGGTTTTTCTCTTTATTCCCCCTAATAACGGCACTCTCTAGATGATCGGCCCGCATACTGGTAACCGGCACCAGATTATTATTGATATAAAAAGTCACCCCGGCCATAACCAGCCCGGCCATAACCAGCGGCAGGGCCAGTCGATAGATATTCACCCCGCCGGCCTGCAAAGCAACAATCTCATTGTTCTGCGCCATCCCTCCCAACCCCAGCATTGTCGCCAGCAGCAGGGCCAGAGGAATGAACTTGCCCATGATAAAGGGGGTCTGGTTAAGCAGAAAAAGCAGCACCGGCAAAACCCCGGCATGGTTCTCTATGGCGTTGTCAACCTTGGCAAAGAAATCAACCAGGAGATAGATCGACAGCAGAGCCACCAGACTCAGGATAAAGAGAGTCAGCATCTCTTTCAAAAGATAACGAGAGTAAATACGCATAAATCAACAAATATCAGGAGCCCGAAAAGCACCGCCGGGACAAGATTAAAAAGCTATCATAACCTGTTAAAAGAGTAAATGCAACCACGGCCTGAGACACGCGAAAAAAGCGATACGAAAAAATCTTTTTCTTGACAGCAACCACAACCCCTGATATAAGCCCTTTCCGCTCCCGAAATAGCGGATTTATCAAGTGTTGCGGGGTAGAGCAGTCAGGTAGCTCGTCGGGCTCATAACCCGGAGGTCGTTGGTTCAAATCCAGCCCCCGCTACCAATAAAATTCAAAGGGGTTACAGGTTTCAGCCTGTAACCCCTTTTTTTATCTCTCAATCCTGTGTCCAACCTCTTTTTTACTCTATTTTTTTGTAGAGAAAATCTTTCCGACGGATCTCTCTATTGTATTGTCCGTTCCAGCTTACTCAACTGCCCGAGAAATAACTCTTTACTCCATAAAACCAGTGAAGCTTGCTCACCGGCGCGAACAAAGCGACGCACATCTTCACTCACCTGTTTCCAGTTGAGCGAAGCAATCTTCTTCTCCAGTTCGTCCAGCACCCATATTTTATCTATTTTGATGTTCTGGTTTTGCCACGGGCCAAATTGATTAATTGCGGAAGTTAGAAATTCGTAGTTAATGCCGATACCCTGACTGGTATACCAGATAAAATCGTACCAATCCCGTCCTTTTATATAGTTACGACAGAGTAGAGCATGAATTTTACCGGCGAACAGGCTGGGTTTATCCTGCACCGCAACAGCAGACACAAACGGAAAATCTAAATATTGCAATTCATGGCCGCTACCTAAGGGAGGATTGATATCTACTTCCAGCTTAATCCTGATTCTTGCCAGTGCTCCAGCCTGTTTACCGTGCCGGAGATCAATCACCTTGCCGAGCGAACTATCTTTGAAAAAGGCTTTCTTGATTGTCGAATCCGCCCTCTCACGATCAGTGATTTCAATATTATAGCCGTAAGCGGCCAACTCGTCCGTCAGGTTGTGCAGATGATTTTTCAACTGAAAATTGGAATCTGGTTTTTGCAGAATAAAATCCATATCTTCAGAAAACCGCAAAACCGGGGACAGACCACGTTTTTTCTTGATCTTTTCAAGCCATTGAGTTATTGCTTTCCCTATGCCTAGAAGACCAAGAATCATAGCCGCCGGTGTTCCGCTTCACGTTATTCAACGAGGCAACAATCGACAGCCTTGTTTTTTTACGGATGAGGATTACCAACTCTACCTTGACTGGTTGAAGGAGTATACCCGAAGCGCAGGCTGCTCAATACATGCCTACGTACTGATGACCAATCATGTTCACCTGTTGCTGACCCCGGCGCAACCCGAAAGCGCGGCCAATCTTATGAAACATCTCGGCCAGCGTTATGTCCAGTATATCAATCGAACCTATGAGCGAAGCGGTACTCTTTGGGAGGGGCGATTTCGTTCAAGTATCATTGAACAACAAACCTATCTTTTTATCTGCCAGCGATATATTGAAATGAACCCGGTACGAGCAAACATGGTTGCGCATCCCGGAGAGTATCCCTGGTCAAGCTATCAGGTGAACGGTCAGGGAAAAAGATCTGGCTTAGTAACTCCGCATGCTCTTTACCTGAATATTGGACAAAACAAAACGGAAAGACAGGCCGCATACAGAGAATTATTTCGCCATGAGCTTAAACCTGGGGAAATTGATAAAATTCGTAAAGCGACAAACGGAAACTTTGCTTTGGGTTCCGAGAAATTCGCTGAGGAAATAACTGAAACTCTAGGCCGTCGCGTCATTCCCGGCAAAAGCGGCAGGCCTAGAAAGAGAAAAGAATGAATCAAGAATACCGTGGTCTGTCCCCGGTTTGGTTTTCCGGTTTGGTTTTGGTCTGTCCCCGGTTTGGTTTCGTTTGGTTTCCGGTTTGGTTTTTAAGAAGTGCCATAAACAGATGAATTTTGCGAGCGACTGTTTTCTTTTGTCAGACGATCATTTTAATCTAATAAAAAAATTTATTTTTTGAGCAGCTCATTGTAATCCATAAATGTACCAAGAAAATTTGGGATCTCTCACCGTCTTTCGGATACTTTGTAGATGCTGTTTTTCTCCCGCTTGCCGACAGCGATAACAACAACAATAAGTTCCGATTCGCGTACCTCGTAAACCAGGCGATATCCGGCATTGCGCAATTTTATCTTATATCTGTTATCCCGCCCCGACAACCGGTCTGAC
>JANTFH010000033.1 GCA_024763535.1 Thermodesulfobacteriota bacterium | reverse complement strand
TGATTTCGTCATCATCTCTTTACCGTAATAATTTCAGGAGGTGGTATAAATATTTATCGATGGGCTTTTGTCTGACGCGATAGCGGCTTCGTCCAACTAAAGGAACCACAATGAACGCCTTGGGGGAAGGACCGAATTTTTCGGTAACCGCGGTCATATTTGCAACCGCCGTCGGAGTCGCTCCCAAGGCCAGCCCGGTGTAACCTGAAACTACAACCGCGGCATCGTAATTTTTCCCCAACAGACGAAAAATCACAAAAACAGAGAACAGAGTAATCATTGTCGTCTGCACCAGCAGGATAACAATGATGGGCGCCGCCAGACCCAGCAACGTCCATAACTGCAGACTCATCAGCGAGATTGTCAGAAACAGTCCCAAACTTAAATCAGCTATCAGAGCCATAGCTGAGGAGCCAACCGACCAGTCCAAACGGGGTAACAGCAGCGGCATAAGGTTCGTCAGAACGATTCCGGAAAAGAGACAGATAACAAAATCGGGCAGATCAATGCCAACCCCGATCAATAACGGTTTCAACTGAATTGCCAGCCCGATTGCCAGCGATAAAATTAAGACTGCGAACAAAAATGAGTTGACATCAATCTTGGGAGACTCCTCTTTATGAGGAAAACCGACTGTCAGGTTAGCCTGGCTGCGACTCTGCAAATTATAGTGATTGATCAGGAAACGGGCAATCGGGCCGCCGATCAGACCACCAATCACCAACCCGAAGGTAGCACAGGCAACTCCGACTTCCAGCGCATTACTGATGCCGTATTTTTCTATAAGTTTCGGCGCCCAGGCAATGGTAGTACCGTGGCCGCCGCTTAAAGAGAGACTGCCGCCCAAAAGGCCGACAATACCATTCTGGCCCATCATCCTGGCCACCGATACTCCCGCCAAATCCTGCAAAATCAGGTAGAAAACAGCGGCGACCAGCAACAAAACCAGAGCTATCCCCCCGGACTTAAGAGTTTTCAAATGCGCCGAAAGGCCGACGGTTGTAAAGAATACGATCAGCAGAATATCCCGGGTGAAGAGATGAAAATTGACCTCGAAACCGAATATCGCGTATAAAAGCCAGAAAAAAACTGAAGCAAGAATCCCCCCGGTAACCGGCTCCGGGATATTATATTCACGAAAAAAAGCAACCTTACGATTGATGAATTTCCCCAGAAAAAAATCAGTATGGCTACAATAATAGTCTGGCGTGGGGTCAGATCCATAGGCATATCCTTACTAAATAATAGCGGCAGTCGTTACAGACTCTAATCTCCATGACAGGTCACAAATACAGACTTTTTTATAAATATGCAGTTGATCTATCCTGCAGATCGCGTAGCATGGCTTTCACTTTAATAAATATTTTCAGATATTTATATTTTACCCATTTAATAAAAACCGTCAAGGACGACAATATCAACAATCGCTAAAATATCACTCAAAAGTCCAGCCGTTAAGATACTCTTCGGTATCATCCGGAGGCGAAATCTTAGGTGAGTCTGAACGAGAATCAGTCTCCCCTGAAGATTTTTTCGACTTCGATGATTCATCTGTAGGGAAAGTCCAGGCCCGCTGATAACTATCGCTGTCATTCGACAGCATCCGCTTACGACCAGCTTTATTTTCAGCCGGAGTTAACGGTTTACCCGAATCATCGCCTGTCGGCTTAGTCCACCCGTGAACGTAGTCCTGAGTATTAGATTCCGCATGTCCCGCTTGATCCGGACCGGCCGCCTCTTTCGGCGCAGACGTCACTCTCTCATCCGGCAATTGCCGTCCTACGCAGGCGGCAGTCAACAACAGGGCGCTCAGCCCCAAGAATATAAGTAAACCGGTCTTAAATTTCATCAGATTCCTCCTTTCCGTTAAGATCCTGTTCAAATAACATAACAATATAAAAAAACTAAGTCAACAGCTCAAGTTAAGGAAACAAAAGTGAGTTGCCAAAAAATATTAAAATATCTGTTGCAGATATGCACTTTACACATTACGACAACCGCAGCCACTTTCTAGACATTGACATTTACAACAACTTTAAGCTATTCTGATTGAAGCAATCAACCCGCAGATCCAGATTAAAAATCACTAACAGGGGGAAGATAAATCGATGAAAAGTTATACTCTGGGTAAAACCGGAATTCCAGTAAGCGAACTCTGTTTCGGAGCCCTGCCGATGGGGCCGCTGCAGAAAAAAATTGACCCGGATAACGGTGCCGAAATCATCCTTAAGGTCTTAAACGGTGGGGTTAATTTTATTGACACGGCCCAACTATACCAGACCTACGAACCGATTCGCAGGGCTTTGCAACAGACTGAAATCCGACCGGTAATTGCCAGTAAATCGATGGCCCTGGATGCGACGGGAATGCAGTCGGCGATTGAAGAAGCCCTTGAGGAGATGGCGCTTGACTATATCGATATCTTTCACCTGCACGCCGCCCGGGTACCTGAAGGTGAAGATGTTTTTCAAACCCGGGCCGACGCCTGGCAGGTATTGCTTGATTACAAGGATAAAGGCATAATCAAAGCGGTCGGCATCAGCACTCACTCTGTACCGGCGGTTAATCTGGCCGCATTGCGTGATGACGTTGATATCGTTTTTCCGATTATCAACAAAACCGGTACCGGCATCCTTCACGGCTCAACGGAAGAGATGATCGCGGCGATAAACCGGTGCCGCGATCACAATAAAGGCATTTATCTGATGAAAGCTTTAGGCGGCGGCTGTCTCGTCAGCGACTACCACACAGCTTTAAATTTTGTGCGCGAGCGCTTTCCTCTGCCGATTGCCATGGGCATGGTCAACCTTAAAGAAGTTGAATACAACCTTAACTACTTCAACACCCCTCCGGATAAAACCGGCGAACTGCCCGAACCAGTGGCGGAAAGCAAATGTTTTCAGGTGGTAGAGTTCCTCTGCAAAGATTGCGGTGAATGCATCGAAAACTGCCCCAACCATGCCATCAGCAGGATGGCAGCAGAGAGCAAACCGACAATCAACCCCGATCTCTGTTTACGCTGCGGCTACTGCGTCGGTTTCTGCCCGCAATTTGCCATCCGCATGACCTGAATTATAGAAGAGGGCCCCTTTTTACGCCGCAGCGGATGACCTGGAAGTTTGCTTTGCCCTGCTTCGCAAGGGGACAGATCAACGCTTCGCTTTAGATCAGTCCCCACTCTTTTTATATCCCCTCTTTCGAGAGGGAGCGACGCAGACTGAATAGTTACTTTTATAAATTTTAAGACTACAAGACCAAGCACTTAAATCAAAAGGCAATTAGACAATGAAAAAGATAGCGATCTTGGCCGGAGACGGTATCGGCCCGGAGGTCATGGCAGAAGCGGTTAAAGTTCTGGATGCGGTGCAAAAGAAATTTGCCTGCGAATTCTCCTTCGGTTCAGCCGATGTCGGCGGCTGTGCCATTGACAATCACGGGTCCGCCCTGCCCCCGGAAACCTTAAAATGCTGTGAAGAGAGCGATGCGATTCTTTTCGGCTCGGTCGGCGGTCCAAAATGGGAGAACCTGCCCCCGGCTGCGCAGCCGGAACGGGCCGCGCTCCTGCCTTTAAGAAAACATTTCGATCTTTTCTGCAATTTCCGACCGGCCCGAATCTATCCCTCTCTGGCTGCAGCGTCACCCCTGAAACCAGAAATTGTCGGTGACGGCTTCGATATCCTCTGCGTCCGCGAATTAACCGGCGGCATCTATTTCGGCCAGCCTAAAGGCCGGGAGGGTGCGGGCCAGGCGGAAAAAGCTTTCGACACCTTAGTTTACAGCCGGGCGGAGATCGAACGTATCGCCCATCTCGCCTTCAGTGCCGCCCGCAAGCGCCGCAGGATTGTTACCTCAATCGATAAAGCCAACGTCCTGACCAGTATGGTTTTATGGCGTGAAGTAGTTATTGAGGTTGCAAAAGAGTATCCCGATGTTACTTTGAATCATCTCTACATCGATAACGCGACGATGCAGATGGTCAAAGATCCACACCAGTTTGATGTTATGCTCTGCGGCAATATGTTCGGCGATATCATCTCGGATGAGGCTGCCATGCTGACCGGCTCCATGGGCCTTCTGGCTTCCGCCAGCCTCAACCGGGACAGTTTCGGCCTTTACGAGCCCGCCGGCGGCTCGGCCCCGGATATTGCCGGTCAGGGCATCGCCAATCCAATCGCCCAGATCCTTTCGGCGGCCATGATGCTGCGTTTCTCTTTCGCCTTGGATGAGGCCGCCGATGCCATTGAAAATGCCGTCAAAAAAACCCTGGCCGCCGGTATCCATACCCGAGATATTGCCATAGACCAAAACAAAACCGTAAATACGGTGGAGATGGGAGATGCTATTTGCCGGAAAATCTAATACTTACTCCTTCAACTGGAGAAATCAACCATGATTTTTGACCATGGCATTACAACCCATAAACGCCGTGAGATGATTGACATTAGCAAAGCCGTTGCCGGCGACATTAAAACCGAAGGCCTCAACGATGGCCTTTGCGTGGTATTTGTCACCCATACGACTGCGGCGGTTACGATCAATGAAAATGCCGACCCCGACGTTACCCGGGATATGCTTTATAAATTCAAACAGATGGTACCCGAAAATGAAAATTACCGCCACCTTGAAGGCAACTCCGATGCCCACATTCTAAGCACGCTGATCGGCTGTTCACTCACTATCCCGATTCAAAACGGGCAACTTATTCTCGGCACCTGGCAGGGCATCTATTTCGTCGAACTAGACGGCCCCAGACAACGCCGTTTCAAAGTAAAACTGCTTAAAGGATAAAAAAAGTAAAGACGGGGTCAGGATTGACTTATGGGTCTTCAGCAAAAAAACGGGGCGTGATTCGAGGTGAAAATCGGCGGATCGCGTTTGATGATAGCGGCGATTTCTGGATTACGTTTGAACTCCCGGTCGAGAAAACTCCGGATATTCTGCCGCTGCCAGCCGCGTGGATGGACAAAATCACCGTAGAGTGAAAGATCTCCGACATAAAAATTTTGTACTTTAAGCCCTTTGCTCTCAGCGCTGTAAAGCGGCAGGTTGAAGATTGCCAGATTGAGAAAGGTAATCGCCTGATGGCGTTCCGCGGTAAATGCCAAAGTTTGCCGGGCCTCGGCCAGAGCTTCGCCCGGCGTACCGAAAAGCAGATAGACATAGGTTGCGATTCCGGCCGCGTGCAGATTGCCAAGCACCCGGGCGACGTCATCGACAACAATCCCCTTCGTCATTGCCGATAAGACTTCCGCCGATCCCGATTCAACTCCCAGCTTCAACATCACACAGCCTGATTTCTTAAGCTTTTGACAAAAATCAGGATCGAGCAGGTCAGGCTCAATCCGGGTAAAGCCGTACCAGTTAATCCTGGGGGGACTTGAGACAAGCTGCCGCAGCAGCGCCGGACTCAGCGCGTTATCAAGGAAATGGATCAGGTCATAGCTGTTTTCGCTTAAAAGCTGCTTAAGTTCTGTAAGCACAACTTCAGGCTTTATCTGCTGATAACGGTTACCTTCGGCTTTTTCCGGACAGAACGAGCAGCGATTCCAATAGCAGCCGGAAGAAGCGGCATAAGGCAGGATCCGGCCGGGTGCCAGATATTGTAAATTAGAGAAATCGCGATAATCCGGGGCGAAATTTCTATTATTCGGCGTTTTCCCCAACAAAATCAGTAAACTCACCTCACCCGGCCCGGCCAGCAGATGATCGATCAATCCGGCAAAAGGATTATGCCAGTCCGGTCGCGAAACCCAAGAAGTAATCAGACCGCCGCCGACCACAATTTTTATCTCAGGAAAACGCTCACGACAGAAGCCGATCATCGCAAACGTACACAGCGCCTGACTTAAATAGTTCAGAGAAAAACCGATAAAGGAGGGAGTTACGCTTTCAATCAGCTCGGTCAGACGCCGACTGAAAAAAGGATAATAGATATTTTCCGCCGCTGTTTCTGCGGCTTGGCGCAGATCCTGACTGCTAAGCGGTGACAATTCCCGGTCATTATAATTGGCCAGAGAAAGCTCAACCGCGGCCCCTTTACCGACAATTTCAACAGCCCGGTTTAGATCGGCCACCGCCCGCTTATAGCGATCAAAATTCTGATACTCATCCGGGCCCGATAAGGCGGCCCGGTTTTTATCGACATGACGGAGAGCACGGCGGCTCCAGGTATCGGCGGCGGCGGGTTTCTGCCGCAGAACATAGTCCAGCCCCTCAAGATTGAGATCGACAGCCACACAATCAATCTTATGCCCGCGCAGCGCCCCGACAAGCTTCGCAATCCCGGCCGGCGGCTCCGCAGGTTTGGCCACCGGCGGATGGATCAATAGGATTTCACTCATGAAAATTGTCGGCGTTAAGATTTCAGTTTTTCGACTGTCTCAAGAAATTTTTCTATATCATCATCCAGCATCAGATACAGATATTTTTCAATCCTGGCATCATCCCAACCCCACCATTCTATATCCAGAAGCCTGGATATAATTGTATCATTGAATCTCTTTTTGACAACCCGAGCAGGATTGCCGGCAGCAATACAATAGGCTGGAATATTATGAGTCACAACCGCACGGGCTCCGATAACAGCTCCCGTCTCTATGGTTACACCCGACATAATGAGGGCTTCGGCACCAATCCAGACATCATGACCAATATTAACATCACCTTTGCTGCGAGGATGGCCTTTAATGTCTCTTGCCGCATCCCAAAGAACGTTGAACGGGTATGTTGTAACCCAGTCCATTCGGTGTTCTCCGCCAAGAAATATCTGCACCCCTGTGGCAATTGAACAAAAATTACCGATTTTCAATCGAGAGCCGTCCCCCCTCCTCCGTACCGACAAATCTCCGTATGTCCCCCTGCCAATTTCATATTGAGGATATTTCTCATGGATAGAGGGCTTTTTTTTAGAAAAAATTTTTTTCACTTTTTAAGACAACCTTACCAGCGGATCAGCGCGCTCCCCCAGGTCAACCCGCCACCAAAAACCGGTAGGCAAACGAGGTTATCCGGTTTAATACTGCCGTCACGCACGGCCTCATCCAGGGCGATGGCACAGGAGGCGGAAGAGATATTCCCGTATTTGCCAATGGTCAGGTAGAAGCGCTCGAGAGGTACCTTCAGGGATCGTGAAAGGATCTGAAACATACGCAGATTGGCTTGATGAGGGATAAACCAGTCGACGGCATCGACATCAAAACCATTGTGACAGACGGACTCCCTGATACTCTCCTCGAAGCGTCTAACAGCCATCCTGAAACTGAGGTTGCCATTCACCAGTTTCAGATAATGATCACCTCTTTCCACGCTCTCCCGGGTAATCGGCGTGGTTCGTGAACCACCGCCGGGCAGCAATATAAGCTGACCATTGGCGCCATCTGAATGTATATGTGTGGACAAAATCTGCGGGCCGCTGTCTGCCATGGTCAACACGGCTGCTCCGGCACCGTCGCCCCAGAGGACACAGGAAGAACGATCCTTCCAGTCCAGCGTCCGGGTCATCACCTCAGCGGCCACCACCAGCACCGTCCGACAGGTACCGTTTTTGAGATACTGTTCGGCCACGTTAAGGGCAAAGATAAAACCGGAACAGGCAGCAGTGATGTCGAAAGTAAATGCCCGGGTGGCTTTCAGCCGGGCCTGCAGCCAGTTGGATCCTGATGGACTGCAGGTATCCGGGGTAACGGTGGCCATGATGATCAAATCGATATCATCGACCGATCTTGCGGCCATTTCCAGAGCCTTGAGAGAAGCCTCGTAAGCCAGGTCGGAGGTGGCCACATCAGGATCAGCCATTCGTCGTTCGTGGATACCGGTACGCTTGACAATCCACTCATCACTGGTATCAATATCCATATTTTGCAAATCAAAATTACTCAACACTTTAGGGGGCACAAAAGATCCGGTCCCCAATATTCTAACGGTTTTCATAACCATGCAAGTTCTCCATGAATGGTTTAAACTCCACTTCTACTACACCTGAACATATGCTATCAGGTGCAGATCGATAAAGCAACTGAAAACCTGACATTCCAATTCGCTGATATTTCGCAAAATTAATACCTTGATCAAACGATATCGAAACGGTCAAGGTTCATCACTTTGTCCCAAACCGCAACAAAATCGTGCAGAAATTTCTCCTGAGACTCTTCACAGGCGTAAACTTCCGCGATAGCCCGAAGTTGAGAATTTGACCCGAAAACCAGGTCGACCCGGGTGCCGGTCCACTTAAGCTCACCGCTAACCCGATCCCGTCCCTCGAACAGACCAGCATCTTCAGAAGTTTCCTTCCAGGTCGTACCCATATCGAGCAGATTAACGAAAAAGTCATTGCTGAGCGTCTCCGGCCGCTTGGTGAAGACCCCGTGTCGGGTCTGGCCGAAGTTTACATCCAAAACCCGCAGCCCACCGAGAAGCACCGTCATTTCGGGGGCGGTCAGGGTCAGCAACTGGGCGCGATCGACCAGCATTTCTTCCGGGTTTACGGCGTATCTGGTTTTCTGATAGTTGCGGAAGCCGTCAGCCAGAGGTTCAAGTACGGCAAAGGATTTAACATCGGTTTGTTCCGGTAGAGCATCCGTGCGGCCCGGCGTGAAAGGAACCGTGATATCGTAACCGGCATTTTTGGCTGCCTGTTCAATACCGACGCCGCCGGCAAGAACGATTAAATCGGCAAGCGCAACCTTTTTTCCATCCGACCGGGTGCTATTGAACCCATTTTGAATCTCGGTGAGAGTTTGCAGCACGGTTTCCAGTTGGGCCGGCTGGTTGACTTCCCAGTCCTTTTGCGGGGCGAGACGGATGCGCGCCCCATTGGCACCACCGCGTTTATCGGAACCGCGAAACGTGGAGGCTGCGGCCCAGGCCGTCGCAACCAGTTGTGCAACCGACAGACCCGAATCCAGGATTTTTCCTTTAAGCTCAATAATATCCTGTGTGTCTATAAGTTTATAATCGATAGCCGGTACCGGATCCTGCCATATAAGTTCAGCTTGTGGAGCCTCCAGCCCGAGATAACGCGAACGGGGCCCCATATCACGATGAGTCAATTTGAACCAGGCCCGGGCAAACGCATCCGCGAACTCCTCCGGATTTTTGTGAAATCGTCGGGCAATCGGAGCATAAATCGGATCCATCCTTAAAGTAAGGTCGGCCGTGGTCATGATGGTCAGAACCCGTTTCGAAGAATCGTGTGCGGCCGGCGCCAGATCTTTCTCATCAGGATTAACCGGAACCCACTGCCAGGCCCCGGCCGGGCTTTTCTCCAGATTCCAGTCATAACCGAAGAGAACATCGAAATAGCCCATATCCCATTTAATCGGATTTGCCGTCCACGCACCTTCAATGCCGCTGCTGATCGTATCACCACCTTTACCGCTACCGAAACTGCTCAACCAACCGAGCCCCTGTTCGGTAATCGGAGCGGCTTCCGGTTCAGGGCCGACCTGAGCCGGATCACCCGCACCATGACATTTACCAAAGGTATGACCGCCGGCAATCAAGGCGACCGTCTCTTCATCGTTCATCGCCATCCGGGCAAAAGTTGTGCGAACATCCTGGGCCGAGGCCAGGACATTCGGTTCACCGTTCGGCCCCTCCGGGTTTACGTAAATCAGGCCCATCTGCACGGCCGCCAACGGATTTTCCAGGTTGCGCTCGCCGGAATAACGCTTGTCACCGAGCCACTCACTCTCAGTACCCCAGTAAGTATCTTCTTCCGGCTCCCAGATATCTTCACGGCCGCCGGCAAAACCGAAAGTTTTGAAACCCATTGATTCAAGGGCGCAGTTGCCGGCAAGAATCATAAGATCGGCCCAGGAAATTTTCTTGCCATATTTCTGTTTTATCGGCCAGAGCAGACGCCGCGCCTTATCGAGATTGACGTTGTCCGGCCAACTGTTGAGAGGAGCCAGACGCTGATTGCCGGAACCGGCGCCGCCGCGACCATCGCTGACACGATATGTCCCGGCACTGTGCCACGCCATGCGGACAAATAGTCCCCCGTAGTGGCCGTAGTCAGCCGGCCACCACTCCTGCGAATCGGTCACCAAGGTATAGAGGTCATTTTTCAAAGACTTAAGATCGAGTTGCGCAAATGCTTCAGCATAGTTGAATTCCTCACCCATGGGATTGGACTTGGCCGAATGTTGGTGGAGAATATTCAGATTCAACTGGTTCGGCCACCAGTCCCGGTTTGAAGTACCTCGGCTGACTGCAGGCTGGCGGGATTTTCCGGTTACCGGACATTTGCTATTTTCATTCATCTTGGTTCTCCTCTATTTTTCAGGTTTTTATTTTATGGAACGTAAATATTCAACATAATAATGTCTCCCGTCTTAACTTGAGGGAACGGAAGTGTTTTTCTGCGCGACTGTGGAATAGAGATATTTTTTAATAATCATTATCGATTATAGACAAAAAAATTTTAGCCGGAAGTTTTTTCCTGCAAACACTCCGGACAAATGCCGAAAAAATCGAGGCGCTGAGTTACAATCTTAAATCCGGTTTTCTGGCTGGCCTCCCGAGTCAGCTGTTCCAGACTCGTCAGATCAGGGTCTATGATTTTTTTACAACGGGTACAGATCATATGCGGATGAGGCGTCGGTTTACTGCCGTCATAACGGTTACTCCCATCAGAAAACCCCAATTCAAGGACTTCATTTAACTCTTTAAGCAGTGTGATGGTTTTGTAAACTGTTGCCAGGCTGGTCGTCGGAAATTTTTTTCTGACCTCCGCAAAAACGCTTTCCACACTCGGATGGCCATCACTGACGGCAAGGGTTTCGAGAATGGCCAGCCGTTGCGGCGTAATGCGGAAGTGCCGTTCCCGAAGTTTGGCAAGCATTTCATCAAGTCGTGCAGTCGGATCAGACAATGTGACAGTTTCTCATGGTTTAACAGACGCCTTGAAAAATTGCAGGTTTCAAGACGCCCTGATTTATAAAAGTGAGCTATAATCCTAATCGATAATAATTATCTTTTAAGAAGTAGTAGTTTTTATGTAGGATGTCAAGTAAAAAACCAGTTACAATATCTCACGTAAGATTTTACATGAGCGCTCAACATTGAAGTGTATGACAGCATGTCCCCTCAGGCCGGTACGCCAGATTTTGCCGGCCAGAGGAATCCGATCGACATTACCCTCACAATTAAAACCGTTGCCATAGATGACCTGTTATGTTATCTCGCACCCGAAACTGAGCAACCCTCATTAAGCGGCCATTAAAAAAGTTCGTAACTTATTACGCCGCTTAGGTAAAGGCTGATGCACTCGTAAAAAAGCGAGACAGCTAAGTAATGCGGGAACTATCCCGCAACCCAAATCGGGCATTTCAGCCCGCAAATTAGTGCTCTTATCAGAACATTTTCTTGTTAAAAAACAAGAAAATGTTCTGATAAGAGCACTAATCTCACTACAGGGAATTCCGGTAAACATGACGAAACTGAACCCCAAACGTATTCTGCTGGTGCATCCGCTCGGCTATCAGGCCTCGGCGGCCGCCGCTGATATTGCCCGGAAAGCCAATTTGATGCCGCCTTTGGGGCTTGCCAGCATTGCCGCCTATCTTGAAGAACAGAACAAAAAAGCAGATATTCTCGACTGTTTCGCAGTACCGCTTACTGCTGACCGGCGTTTTAAGACCTATCTTGAGTTTATGCGCCCGGCCTGGGTCGGTTTCAGCTGTACGACCTCAAGTTTTCTTGACGGAGTTCGTCTGGCAAAAATGGCGAAAGCGGTTCTGCCCGGAATCCGCACCTTCTGCGGCGGCCCCCACGTTTCAGCTTTGCGCGAAAAACTGCTCGCCGATTATCCGGCGTTTGACTATTTCATTGCCGGTGAAGGCGAAGAAAGTATTAATCAATTAATGGATGAACCTGAGAACTGCGCCCGGATTCCCGGTCTGGTTTTCTGGAACAGCGCCGGGAAATGTGAATTTTCCGGCTACCGGGAACCGGGCATCGAACTTGACCGGCTGCCGTTTCCGGCATACTCTAAACTCGAAGGTTTTCCCAAAACTTACCGACTGCCGATCTTCAACTATCCCAAAGCCCCGAATACCAGTTGCATCTCGAGCCGCGGCTGCCCCTATACCTGCAGCTACTGTGACCGCTCGGTTTTCCGCCGCACCTTCCGCTACAACTCGGCCGCCTATCTCTATCGCCATCTTGAATACCTAAAAGAGCGTTTCGGCATTCGCCATGTCAATTTCTATGACGACCAGTTCACATTCAACCGGGAGCGGATTCAGGAATTCTGTCAGCTGATAAAAAACCGGCCCCTGAATATGACGTTTAACTGCGCCGTCCGGGCCGAGCATATCGATGCCGAGATGCTGACCCTGATGCGGGCCGCCGGCTGCTGGATGATAAGTTTGGGGATTGAGAGCGGCGACGCTGAACTTTTAGGCCGGCACCGGCAGAAGGTTGATCTGGATTTCATGGCCGAACAGGTCAAGCTTATCAAAAAATGCGGCATCCGGGTCAAGGGCCTCTTTATGGTCGGCCTGCCGGGCGAAACCCGAGCGAGTGTGCAGCGTTCAATCAGCTATCTTAAATCACTGCCGATTGATGAACTGAATGTCGCCAAATTCGCCCCGTTTCCGGGCTCACCGCTATATGAGAATATCCACAGCTTCGGGCAATTCACAGAAGACTGGCCGAAAATGGATTGTATGAGTTTCCAGTTTATTCCTACCGGGATGGAGCGCGAAGAGCTTGAAAAACTTTTTCTTGAATTTTACCAGGCCCATTTCAAACGGCCGCGAACCATCTTAAACTATGTCGCGATGATCAAACATTCACCCGACAGCTGGCTCCGTTTCGCCGGCAATTTAGGCGCGTTTTTGCGTTTTGCCAAAAGCAGTGAAAGCCGGATAGTTAAATACAAGTAACTTTCAGTCAAATAATATCTCCCGTCTTTCAAGGAGGGGACGGGGGTGGTTTTTCGAAGCGGATGCGAAAATGATTTCGTCGTTTTTCTTAGGCGAGAGAGAGCCCATAAGCATTGCAACTGTTTGAGCGTAAGCGAGTTTTGCAATGCGGGCGAAGCGAGTGTAAGTAAAAACAGAAATCTTAACGCCTAGCGGAGAAAAGCCGCCTCCGGCCCCGGATTTACTATCAGAATGAATAGTTACAAATAAAAAAATTATATGTCAATAACCACGGGAAATACTAATCCGCCACCTGATTCGTCGGGCACAAACCCAAATCGGTCACCGATTATCGCGATCGTTATTCCGCTCTATAATCACGCGGGGACCCTGGAAAAGGTTGTGGCTGAGAGCCGCGGATTCACTGAACATCTGATCGTCGTCGATGACGGCAGCAGTGATGACATTGACAAAGTTCTGCCCCGGCTCGACTCTGAGATTCATCTGATCCGCCACCCCCGCAACCTCGGCAAGGGGGCCGCAATTTTAAGCGGCGCGAAAAAAGCCCGGGAGCTTGACGCCACCCATATCATCACAATTGATGCCGACGGCCAGCACTACAGCGATGATATTGCCGGATTTATAACCGCCGTCCGGAAAAACCCGGAAGCGATAATCGTCGGCTGCCGTGATTTTGCCGCGACCTATGTCCCGAAAAGTTCCGATTTCGGCCGCGGTTTCTCCAATTTCTGGTTTCGGGTCCAGACCGGCCAGAAAATCGGCGACAGTCAGAGCGGTTTCCGGGCCTACCCTTTAAGCCTGCTTGCGGCCATGATCTGGCGCGAGAAACGCTATGCTTTTGAGAATGAAGTGCTGGTGCGGGCGGCCTGGTCCGGGGTCAAAATCAAGGAGATAAAAATCGGGGTCTACTATCCGGCCAAACATGAACATATCTCCCATTTCCACCGGCTCTGGGATAATCTTCGTTTAAGCTTCTTAAATACCCGGCTGACCATCCGCTCGATGCTGCCCTGGCCCCATGACCAGCTTGACGATGCCGGCCAGCCGCCAAGTGAGCCGGTTTCGATTCTCCATCCAATCCGCAGCTTGAAAATGCTGCTTCAGGAAAACGCATCACCTAAACGTCTGGCGGTCGCTGTCGGCCTCGGGGTTCTGGTCGGAGCCCTGCCGTTGCTGGGAATGCGGGCGATGATAATCTTAATGATAACCGGTTATTTTCGCCTCAACAAGATTGTCGCTCTGGCAGCCGGCAATATCTGTATGCCGCCGTTTGTTCCGGCGTTATGTATTGAAGCCGGATATTTCATCCGCCACGGCCGCTGGCTTACGGAAATATCTTTCAAGACCTTAGGCTATCAGGCGCTGGAGCGTTTCTGGGAATGGGGCCTGGGCTCGCTCATCGTCGGGCCGCTGCTGGCGCTGTTTTTCGGCCTTTTAACCTTTGCCATGGCGAAAAAGATTCAGACCGCGAAAGAATCATGACCGAAAATTCCAAACAAAGATCTGAGACCTGGAGCAGTCGCAGCGTTGGTGCGAATTGGCAGCATCGTTTTTTCTATTTTTTGATTAAACTCGGCGGCCGCCATATCGCCTACCCGTTTCTCTATCCGGTGGTCCTCTACTATCTTATTTTCCGCCCCGATCAACGTTTAAAAAGCCGTTATTACCTCGATCGCCGCTTCCCCGGCCGCACCGGTTTTGCCGCACTTAAAGACAGCTACCGGATGATCTTAAGTTTAAGTCAATCACTGGTTGACCGGGCTCTGGTCGGCATCTGCGGCCCCGGTATTCTTAAAACCGAGTTCCCTAAAGGAGAAGAACTCTTCAATCTTGCCGCTGCCGGTAAGGGCCTGATTATTCTCACCACCCATGTCGGCTGCTGGCAGGCGGCCATGATCTATTTAAGCAAATTAAAACGCCCGGTGCATATGCTCATGCAGCATGATGAGGGCGATATCGACCGCCACTATTTTGAACATTCGGGTGAGGAAAATCCGTTTCACATCATCGATCCGGCCGGTTTCTTAGGCGGCACGGTCGAGATGGTTGCCGCCCTGAAACAGGGTGATGTCGTCTGCATTATGGGTGACCGGCTCAAAGGTGCCCAGGAGAACAGTTTAGCCGTCGATTTTCTCGGCAGCCCGGTCAAATTTCCACTTGCCGCCTGGAAACTGGCAGCCGTCACCGGGGCCCCGCTGGCAATTCTTTTCCCCCTAAAAACCGGGCCCGACCGCTACCGGATTGAGCTTAACGAAGTGATCGAAGTCAAACGTCAAGACGCCCGACCCCTTGAGCGCCTCAAACCATACCTGTTGCGCTATATTCAAAGTTTAGAGAAACTTTGCGCAAAAGAACCGTACCAGTTTTTTAATTTTTATGATATGTGGAGCGCTGAAGTTAAAACTTCAGACGAACCGATAAAGACAACTTAAAATCACCTTGAATAGACGAGAGAAAAATGACTGACAACAATCTTAGTGAACGACTGAAAAAGATAATTATTGAAGAGTTAAACTTGGAAGATATTGAGACGGCGGAGATCAACGATGACGACCCGCTTTTCGGCGATGAAGGTTTGGGCCTCGATTCGCTCGATGCGGTTGAACTCGTGGTCCTAGTTCAGAAACATTTCGGAGCTGAGATCAAGGATATGGAAGAGGGAAAAGTTGCCCTGGCATCTATCAGTTCACTGGTTGATTTCATTAAAAACCATCAGGCGGAGTAACCCGTAAAATGGAGATAAAAACTATCGCCAGCCGACCTTTTCCCGACCAGCGGCCGGGAACCTCGGGCCTGAGAAAGAAGGTTACGGTTTTTCAAAAACCGCACTATCTCGAAAATTTCGTCCAGGCAACCTTCAACGCTCTGGGTGGGGTTGACAAAAAGCAGATCGCCATCGGCGGCGACGGCCGTTTCTTTAACCAGCAAGCCCTGCAAACTATTATCCGCATGGCGGCCGCTAACGGTATTAAAAAAATTATGGTCGGCTTGAGCGGCATCCTTTCAACGCCGGCAGCCTCCTGCGTTATTCGCAAATACAGACTTGACGGCGCTTTCATCCTCTCGGCCAGCCATAATCCCGGCGGCCCCAGGGGTGATTTCGGCATAAAATTCAACACCGCCAACGGCGGCCCGGCCCCGGAGAAAGTAACCGAAAAGATCTATAAGGAGAGTCTTGCTCTTAAAAGCTACCGCACTATTGATAATCCGGACATTAATCTTGACGAAATTGCCGTTTTCACTATCGGCGACCTGCAGCTTGAAGTCTTCGACCCGGTCAAAGATTACGCCGATCTGATGGCTGAGATTTTTGATTTTGACCTGATTGGCAGCCTGCTCCGCAACCCCGATTTCAGTTTCCGTTTTGATGCCATGCACGCGGTTACCGGGCCCTATGCAGAAGAGATTTTTGTCAACCGCCTCGGGGCTGCGGCTGACTCCCTCTTAAACTGCACGCCGAAACCCGATTTCGGCGGCGGTCATCCCGACCCCAATTTGAAATACGCGGCTGAACTTGTTGCATTAATGTTTGCCGATAAGGCCCCGGCTTTCGGTGCCGCTTCCGACGGTGACGGCGACCGCAATATGATTTTAGGGGATAATTTTTTCGTCAATCCGAGTGATTCGGTGGCCGTCATTGCCGCTAACGCCCACTTAATCAAAGGTTATAAAAACGGTCTCAAAGGCCTGGCCCGCTCGATGCCGACCAGCTGCGCTTTAGATGCGGTCGCTAAAGAACTTAAGATCGAATGTTTCGAAACCCCGACCGGCTGGAAATTTTTCGGCAACCTGCTTGATGCCGGCCGTTTAAGTATCTGCGGCGAAGAGAGCTTCGGCACCAGCTCCGACCATGTCCGCGAGAAAGACGGCCTCTGGGCGGTACTCTGCTGGCTTAATCTACTTGCCGTAAAAAAGCTGAGCGTCAATAATATCGTCAACGAACACTGGCGGAAATTCGGCCGCAACTTTTACTCCCGCCATGACTATGAAGAGGTTGACAGTAAAATTGCCAATACCATTGCCGCTGACTTAAGAGACCGCCTCGCCACTCTTGCAGGCCGCAAATTCGGCGCTTTAGAGGTCAGCCGGGCCGATGATTTTTCCTATCGCGATCCGATCGACAATTCACTCTCGGAAAATCAGGGCTTAAGACTGATTTTCAGTGACAACTCCCGCATCATCCTGCGCCTCTCCGGCACCGGCACTAAAGGTGCGACCCTGCGGCTCTATTTTGAAAAGATCGAAAAAGATCCGGCGAAAATGAACCTCGACCCACAAACCGCCCTGGCCCCGCTGATCAAACTCGCCGAAGAGTTAACCGATATCCGCAAACTAACCGGCCGCCTGGAACCGACGGTCATCACCTAAACCTATTACTGGGATCAACAATCCATGACAGATAACACTTATTCCGGTTCATCTTTGGGCAAAAAGCGTGCGGCCGGAATTCTTCTCCATCTTACCTCGCTGCCGGGAGCCTGGGGGATTGGTGATCTCGGCCCCGAGGCGGAGAAGTTTCTTAATTTTCTCAAGGCATCAGGCCAGAGCTGCTGGCAGTTTCTGCCGGTCGGCCCGACCCGGGCGATTCACGGCCACTCCCCCTACATGAGCACATCGGCCTTTGCCGGCAACCCGCTGCTGATCAGCCCCGATAATCTTCTGCGTGACGGTTGGCTTAAAGCTGAAGATATCACGGGTAAACCCGACTTTTATCAATATCTGGTCCGTTTTGCTGAGGTTTCTAACTGTAAGGAAGAACTTTTTGAGAAAGCCTTCTCCCGAATGCAAAGCCTGAAAAAACCGCCGGCAGCATTCATAAGCTTCTGCGCCGACAATCTCTGGCTTGACAACTACAGCCTCTATGCCGCTTTAAGTGAAAAATTCACTGGCCGTCCCTGGTTTACATGGCCGAAAGATATCGCCCGCCGCAACCCGGGAGCCCTTAAATCTATAACGCAGGAACTGTCATCAAGAATCTCTTTCCACAAATTTATTCAGTTTCTGTTTGCCGAACAGTGGCGTGAATTTAAGAAGAAAGCTCAGGAGAAGAAGATAAAACTGATCGGCGATGTCCCGATCTATGTTGCCTTGGACAGCGCCGATGTCTGGGCCCATCAGGACTGTTTTCAACTTGACCCGAAAACCCTGCGGCCCGATTTCGTCGCGGGAGTCCCGCCCGATTATTTCAGTGAAACCGGCCAGATCTGGGGCAACCCGCTCTATCAGTGGGGCTCAGCCGAACAACCCAACCTTCAGGTTGTTACCTGGTGGCAACGCCGGCTGCAGCGCCTGGCAGAGTTAGTGGATATCATCAGGATTGATCATTTCCGCGGATTCGAAGCCTACTGGCAGATTCCGGCAGAAGCGAAAACTGCGGCTGCCGGGGAATGGGTAAAAGGCCCGGGAACCACGCTCTTCGACAATCTTAAAACGACTTTGGAAGATCTGCCGATCATCGCCGAGGATCTCGGCACAATCACACCTGAAGTTGAGCAGCTTAAAGATGATTTCGGCTTTGCCGGTATGAAGGTGCTGCAGTTCGCATTTGACGGCAATCCTGAGAATCCCTATCTACCGTGGAATTTCACCACGACCAACACAGTTGTCTACAGCGGCACCCACGATAATGAAACGACTCTGGGCTGGTATCTGGACAAAAACGTCGACGAAAGAGCCAAAGCCCAGGCCCGACAGGCGGCTAACAGTAACGGCAATAACATTCATCTGGATTTCATCAGAATGGCCTATGCCTCAATTGCCGCTCTGGCGATTATCCCGATGCAGGATGTCTTAGGCTTCGGCAGCGACTGCCGGATGAATCATCCGGGCTCAATCGAACGTAACTGGGCTTGGCGCTGCGCCCCGCGTTTTATCACCGCCGACATCAGTTCAATGCTGCAGGAAATGAGCGGGTTCTATAATCGCTAGTCCGTGACGAATACACAATAAATCAGACCTGACCTCCACCGATCCAAATTTATAGATGTAACCTCAAAAAAAAGGGGCCGAAATTCGGCCCCTTTTTTAGTCAACAACTTTTCAATCTACATTCAATTATTTAACCGGAAAATTACGATGCTGAAAACCATCGTAAACCGGTACCATACCGAAATAGTTAGGATCAAATGCCGGTATACCGGTAGGACCGCTTAGGATAGTACCGGATTCTCCAAGTGGAAACATACTCTCAATCCGTACCGGCCCGGTCGGCCCCATCTCCACACAATGAGCGTAGGTTGAACGAGATGAGGTCGGCAGCGAATGAATATCGCCGAAGATCTCATGGTTGTAGGTTATTTTCCCGCGTTTACCAATTCCCCAGGGCCGGGCGCCAAGTTTTGCCAGGGCTTTGTCCAGAGCCGCCACGATAATATCGGGCGCAGTTTGCGGCGCGGTAGCATTAACCTTGTTTGAAAACCAGTCATAGTAATTGGTTATGCTCGTCGGATAACCGGGCAGGCCA
Organism: Thermodesulfobacteriota bacterium; assembly: GCA_024763535.1. GTDB lineage: Bacteria > Desulfobacterota > Anaeroferrophillalia > Anaeroferrophillales > Tharpellaceae > Tharpella. The sequence continues at coordinate 6,688 of JANTFH010000033.1, read as the reverse complement.
TGCAGCATGACGTTGAAAAGTAAGACCTTTCTTTCACCTTCGTCAATCCCGGCAAGTTCGTCATTAAAAGTGAGGTTTAAGGCCTCTGTGATCCACTCATTCATAAGTATCCAGGCATCAGCCCGATCTGGACTCGAAGCCCACTTTTCCGGTCCGCCGGCAACAAAATGGCCGTCCCAGTCGGCAAGCATTGCCAGAGCGGCATTACGGGAATCCGTAGGAGCATTTTGCACTGCAGCCGTAAAATCGGCTTTGACAAATTTCCAGGGATTGCCGCCGTCACCGTAACTGTCATGGTTTGAAGCCAGAAATTCCTCTCTGATTGAATCGGTGGTGGCGATATAAAGAGCCAGATTCCTGACATCTTCAAAGGTCAGATTGTCATGACTTGAAAGATAGTCATCAATTATATGGGCCCGGTGAAAGGGACCAAAATAGTATGAAGGATTGTTAGCTGAATTGGCGTAGCTGTGACTGGCACGGCTGTTCCAGCCGCAGTAATAGCCTCTCGCGGCATTCCGATCCGTGGCCAGCGGTTTTAAAGTAACCGGTTCCGGCCAATCTACCATCTGCGGAAACCGAGTATCAGACTCGGGCACCCGCACCGGATCGAAACCGGACATCCAGTAAGCAATATTGCCGTCACGATCGGCGTAACAGTAGTGTTGCGAGAGAGAGACTTTCCGAATAGCCGCTCCGAACTGATCCATACTTTGCGCCCGGGCCAGAGCCAGATAGGTTCCGACAATTTCAAATTCATGACCCCAGTGAGCGTACTTCCATGAGATTACCGGATCAGCGTTTACGACCGGACCGTGCGGGGTTCTGAAAACCGGCAGCTGCACATCCGCCTGACCGGCCACTTTTATAATTTCAACCCGGTTGAGCTTAATGGTTGCAGGATTATCGAGAAAATAGTCCAGCGTATGGGCATGACCTACCTGCATGGACCAGGCGTGGTGGGGAGTGCGGCCGATAACAATTGCCGGCAGACCTGGAATTACCATCCCCGAAATATCCAGACTACCGGCCTTGATTGAACCTTCAGCCACGATTGAAGGAACCGAAAACTTAAAAGCGTGATCCATCTGCGGACCGGAATAGATAATGGGATTCCCCGAAGCAGTTTTTTTACCGGAGACGACCCAGGCGTAACTTCCCATCTTCACGTAAGCATTAATTTTTTTCAGGTTGGCAACAATTTCTTCCTGATTACGCTTCATCTTATGGGCAATCTTTTTGAAATCATAGGGACTTGATACCATCTCTTTCGCCGCGAGTGATATTCCGGCCGGACCGGTTTTACCTGTCTTCGCGGGAGATTTAGCCGCAGCAGCAGATGCTACCTGGGTTTCATCCGCAATATAGGTTACGGCATCGGGATCATCCAGCCAGCGGAGATCCTGAAACATCAGCTGAAAATCAGCCGGAAATTTTGCCGCCAATCCCTGATAAAGAGCAAAATTATCAAGCTGACCCCGGGTGGTCGCTTCACCATCGAAAAACCTCAACAGACTTGTCGCCCAGGCGAGCACGTCAGTGGGGGTCCAATCTTCAGGAACAAAGTCAATTCCCAAAGCGCCACCAATCATTTTGAACTCAATCGGCAGTAAACTACGGTCTTTTCTGACCTCGGCAATGCGACGGTTAAAACCGGCTACATAACCGTTAATCGTATCTTTTGACTCCTGGTCCAGGGCGGCAAAACCATCTTTATACTCCTGGTCGGAATAACCGGTTGTCCGCACCTGAATATCACTTGCCAACTGGCTCGGGCCGAAGACTTCCGCCAACCGGCCCCGGCCCATCCGCCGATATTTCTCCGCCTGCCAGAGGCGATCCGTGGCAACCGCGTAACCCATATGTTCAAAAACATCAAATAGTGAGGCGTTTTTATCACCCTTAATATACCAGACACCCTTATCATCCCTGGCAGTTGTCAGTTGCGGACTCAGTTTATTTTTTATCCCCGCAGCCCAGTTTGCCGAAGCATCCGGGGGAGCGGAAAACAGAAGCCCGGTTAAAATCATCACAACTAAAAAGGTGTATCTTAGTTTTCTATTTACCTGAACCATAAATATCCTCCCGCAAGGCAGCCTTGAAAATGATTTCATCAAATTGGAGAGTGCTTAAAAATGATAATTAATCCCTATTGTTAGCGGGATACTCCAGGATGAATCCGCATCGGAGTATTCTCTCAATTCTGAAGATGCATCAGGGCTGTCCATATAACGAACTTTTATTTCACAAAAAACCCCCAGATTGGAAAAGGTATATTCAGTCCCGATACCAGCCTCAACCATTAAGTTCCAGGAGCTATCCCAATAATCGGCATCAACACCCTGGTATGAGATATCAACCGAATCGAAGTAAACCGTGCCGATATCAACCTTTAAATAAGGATCCCAATTCTTCTCCTTAACCGGGAAATGATATTTCCCGCCGAGATACAGGGTCATAATATCCAAGTCATCAAAAGAGACACCCTGATGGCTGTCGCCTGAAAATTGTTCATATCCAATGCCCGCGAGAACACTTAAATGAGAATCCAGACGATAGGCCGCCTCGACGGCTACTCCCAGGCCGCCGTCAAAGGCATCATCATATTTGGGAGCACCGTCTCCCTTCCCCGCATCCCCGGAGATAAAGGGTATGTACTGACCAGCTAAACTCAGGGAAAAGGCCCCCGGTTCTGCAAACACCCGGGTCGCAAACAGACTCATAAACACAAACACCATCCAGACAACGACTATACTCTTCTTCATATACCCCCCTTTTCTCTAAACGTTCAAAACCTTAAAATTATTTTATTAATCTCCGTTAATCCTAAGCACAAAATCCGACTAATAGCAACACCTATTTTGTGGTTTGCACATCAAAATATCCGGCATGTCAGTGCCGTATAATAACTTTTTACCGGGGAAAGATTTGCTCAGCCGTTGAAATCCGGCAGCAGGCGGGCCGCATTAGCAGTGAAAATATTTTTTAACACCGCCTCGAAAAATCCTAAGTTGGCTATCTTTTGAGCATTGGCCGCAACTCCGGGTACGCCGGGGAAATCGGTGCCGAAAATAAAGCGTGAACTAAGCTTTGCCAGCTTCGGATAGTATTTAAGCAAGTTCTGCGGCGGCAATCCTGAAACATCGATATAGACATTCTCATGACGCTGCACCATGAACTCGGCCAGCTGGTACCACCAGCCCCGGCCGCCGTGACATAAAATCAGGTTCAGTTCGGGAAAATCGACCGCCACATCATCAAAAGCATAAGGGTCGGCATAACGCAGGCGGGTACCGGGGAAAATTGAAGTCCCGGCATGCAGCATCAGCGGCAGATTACGGTCACGACAGATCTCATACGCCGGATAAAGGCGCGGATCATTGACCGGATGCAGACAGTGTACCCCGTGAATTTTGAGTCCCTTGACTCCCATATCTAGCTGACGTTCAAATTCAGCCGCCGGATCTTCATGAATTTCGGGATTTAGAGCTCCGAAAGGAATATACTGAGGATAACGCCGGCTTACGGCAATGGCCCTTTCGACCGGCATGATCCCGGCTGTGTGCAGAGCGTACTCAGGCAATAAGACCCCACCGACAACCCCTTCAGCCGCCAGAACCCGGTGAAAAGCATCAATATCCAACTCTCCGGCATCAGTATAAATCTGCCGCCAGAAAGGCCCGGTCTCCATCCAGAAACGGCGGGCCGCCGCCGACCACTCATGATAGTGACCAACATGAATATGAAAATCGAATATCTGCCGCATCCAAAACCTGTCAGCTGGAATTTTACATTATGAACTGCTAACCAATTCATAAACACCAACCGCGTGCCCCTGTCAAGAGGAAAACACCCTGATCCAGGCAGATAGCAGAGTGAACCCGACTTACACCAGGCAAACAATCAAAAAAAATGCCTTCACCCCGCCAAACTAAAAAGATCAATAAAAATCCCGTTATTTTTAATTTTTAGTACCGGCTATCGAGGACTGAAGATTTTCACTGATAAGGTTAGGTTGGGACAAATTGGCAGATTTAAGAGATTACCACTGCCAACCTCATCCAAGACAGACTTTGCTGACAAATTCAATTAGGCCTTCTCATCATAGCCAAGAAATCACTGAATCGTCAATTGTCCTTTATTCTCAATAATTAAAGGGCCATCGAGAAACTTGTTACCTTCAGCGTCTACGCGAAGCGGACATTCTGCCACTCCGGCTGTGTGACCGCTGTCATAACTATCTTGCTTGGCCTGATCCAGTTCTGTCTGAGTATATATTGCAGAACTCCCAGCTACACAGAGATGCATTTCATCCGTTCCGGTGCTGCCATAGCTGTCGGTCACAGTCAGAGTGACAATGTAATTACCTTTTTCAAGATTTGCTACGGTTGGCATTTCGCCGGTAGCTGTTCTGTCGTAGGATGAATTGTCAAGATGCTCTAAAGTCCATGTCCATGACACGATATTACCGTTAGGGTCATTTGATGCACTACCGTCTAAGTCAACAGCTTTGCCGGGGACAATCTGGTCTGGCCCCGCAACCGCAACCGGTTTATCGTTGGTAACTTCAATTGCTACTGAAACTGTCGTTTGGTCACTATTGTCGTTGACAACCGTACAAGTGGCTGTAAAACTGCCTGGATTTGTGTATGTATGCAGATCAGTTCCGCCTGACGTTGTCTCAGTGTTGCCGTCACCAAAGTCCCATTGATATTCTGTTATGTTATAAGTGTTGTCATAGGCTATGCATGTGAAGTTAACAGCTAAAGGAAAACCGCCAGTTGAGGGGTCAGTAATAAATGCGTCTATTGTTAGATCGTCTGAAATTGCCTGAACTTCGTATGCTCCCATATCATAACCCCCAAGCATTGGCCTAGGATTTCCATCTAAGTCGTTTGCGGGTGCTCCGTCTGCTGTTCCGGTGTCTATGCATGGAGAATTATATAAAAGATGTAAATTTCCACCTTTGGCATGTATAAAAAATGGATTTGTATCAATATTACCAGTACCAGTGTGACCGCCCAGAATATCGGAATAGGTGATGACAAGGGGTTTTTGCTTTTCGTATATCTCCGGGCCTTCAGGGGCCGTGTTACCCCAGAGAATACAGTTCTTCAGGATTATGGGGTCTTCTGAGGCTAATGGAATGTTACACCAAAGAGCCCCCCCTTGAGTCGTAGCTTCATTGCGGGTAAAAGTGCAGTTGCTGCTGATTGGAGAATAAGAAGAAGAAACCGCACCACCACAATTAGCGCTGTTTCCGTTAAACGAGCAGTTACTGAAGGAAGAACCAGAATAAACCGCACCACCGCTGTCGTTGGCACTATTTCCGGTAAACGAGCATTTACTGAAGGAAGAAGAAGAAATAGAAGAAGAAGCCGCACCACCATCGCCGTTGCTACTGTTTCCGGTAAATGAGCAGTTACTGAAGGAAGAAGCAGAATGAACCGCACCACCAGAAGAAGCACTGTTGGTAGTAAAAATACAGTTGCTGAATGAAGAAGAAGAATGAGGAGGAGAAGAACAATAAACCGCACCACCACGAGAAGAAGCACTGTTGGTAGTAAAAGTGCAGTTGCTGAATGAAGTAATAGCAGACTCAGAATCAGAAGAAACCGCACCACCATCGTCGGTGGCACTGTTTCCGGTAAACGAGCAGTTACTGAAGGAAGAAGAAGCATAAGTAGAAACCGCACCACCATCGCCGTTGGCACTGTTTCCGGTAAACGAGCAGTTGCTGAATGAAGAAGAATAATAAGGAGAAACCGCACCACCACGAGAAGAAGCGATGTTGGTAGTAAAAGTACAGTTGCTGAATGAAGAATGAGAAAAATAAGGAGAAACCGCACCACCAGAAGAAGCGCTGTTACTATTAAAAACGCAATCAACGACAATTATATCAGAATAATTTGCGTAAATCCCGCCCCCTTCATGACCATCACCAGCATCCCCATTCTTAATAGTCAACCCTTCAAAAGTAACAGTTTCATGATTATTAACCAAAAACCCCCGGCCATTCCCTTGACAATCAATAATGCAATGCTCCGGCCCACTAACTGACTTAACAGTCATCGACTTGCCCTTGAAATCAACATTGTAGTTGCCACAGCCTGTATAGGTCCCATCAGCTAACAGCACAGTATCACCATCAGAAGCCGCATCTATGCCAGCTTGAATAGTGGGTTGCTCACTGGGTACGTTGATGGTTGAGGCAAATGAAATAAGGGGTGTCAGCAGGAAAGTCATCAGGGAGATCAGGAGGAGTGTTCTTCTCATTTGGTTATATCCTTAGTGTTGATATGCTTGAGTTGTGGAAAACATCTGTATAATACAGGAACGTAATTGGGGTAAAATTAAATCTGTCGTTTTTTATCGCTCCCATCCAAACCAAAAAAACTAATAGCCGCAAAACTTACTAATATCAATCTCAACTTCCCAGCCAGTCAGCCATCTTAAACTTCATCACTGATAAGACTAAGATTAAAATGGTATGCTGCGCCGAGAACCTTCGGGTGGCAATGTTAATCAGGGCGAGTTCATTAGTGAGTCTGGCTGTATGCATTTGCTAACCATTTAAGTACTTCTTTTTTTGATAACGTATAATATTTTTCGCTTTTATTAAAATGGCAGTGCCCTTACAATAGGGTCAGTTGAGATCTCTACAAATCAATTGACACTAAAGGAGCAC
>JANTFH010000032.1 GCA_024763535.1 Thermodesulfobacteriota bacterium | reverse complement strand
CCGGCTTCAACCTTTGGTTATCGCAATCCAGCGGCTCATTTTATTGCTATGATTATTCCGTTTGTTTTTTTTGTTACCGTTCATCATTGGTATTGTTGGCGGCAATCAAGGATGAATTCACAGCTGGTTTTTTTTGTGGCCCTATTACTTTTTTTTGTTGCGCTTCTAATTTTACTGTTTGCAAATTACTCCAGAGCTGCAATTATGGCATTGCTTGCTGAAGCAGTAGTTGTTCCTTTATTTTGGTTTTTCAGTCGTAAAAAAGTGCATGATAATTCGGGCAACTGGAGGCAAAACTGGTTGAAGTTGCTGGTGGTAACTGTGTTCTTGTTGATAGTTATTTCATGTCTGATTATGGCTTTCCCTAAAAGCCGTCAGCGAGTTGAGCGCAGTTTTCATAAATTTAAGCGAGGCGGGGTTGCCCGCCTGCTTGAGGCACGTTATTATCACTGGGGCAATTCCCTGATGATGATCAAAGACCACCCTGTTTCAGGGGTTGGCCTCGGTAACTGGCGCTTTAATTACCCGCTCTATTATAAAAGTTTTGCTAAGGATCCGCTGTATAATTACAGGATGCAGGTTCGTAAAGCTCATAATGACTATTTGCAACTGGCGGCTGAATGTGGTATCCCGGCTCTGTTGCTTTTTCTGCTGCTCTGGGGGCGGCAGTTCTATCTTTTGCGCTATGATACCACGGCAGATGACGACGGTGAGGATTGGCGTTTGCCGATCCTGGCTTCGCTGACCGCCTTTTCGGTGATTATGTTTTTCTCATTTCCCATGCAGATGGTCTACAGTCGTATGTTCTGTTTCTTTCTGCTGGCATTAGGGGAGGCTCGGGCATGGCCGGCATTATCGAGGTAATGGTCGAGCGGGGTTTGATCTCCGCGACCGACTTAAAGAAGATAAAACCCAGCGGGCGTGAGCGTGAGGCTCTGCACCGGCTGGCGATCCGGCTCGGCCTGATTTCGGAAGAGGACTTTCTGAGCCTGGTGGCCGAAGAGCTTAATCTTCAGCAGCTGAGCGAGTTGCCTCAAGCTTACGATGTGACTCCGTTCGCCGATATCTCCCCGCTCTTTCTGGAAGAGCATCGCTGTTTTCCTCTGGGTGGAGATGAGGCTCTTGAAGTCATTGTCAACGATCCTTATGATCATCTGGTTTTAGAGACCTTCCGCCAGCTTTTTCCGGGTCGCCGGATAGAGCTTGTTCTGGCCCGGGAAGAGAAGATCAGCGCCTGGATCAAGACTTTTTTCTTAGCTCAAGATGAGTCTGAAAGCGGGGCCGAAGCCGAGGCCGCGGATGAACTTGAAGCGCTGATCGGCATGGGTGATGAGGCCGAGCATCTGCGCGATCTGGCATCCGAAGCACCGATCATCAAACTCGTCAACCAGTTTCTGACCAAGGCCGTGGAGGAGGGAGCCAGTGATATTCACATTGAACCCCTGGCCGAGAGTCTTCAGGTTCGTTTCCGCGTGGACGGGGTTTTGCGGGAGCATGCGAATCCGCCGAAAAATGTCCAGTCCTCAATTGTCTCCCGGGTTAAGATTATGGCGCGGATGGATATCGCCGAGCGCCGTCTGCCTCAGGACGGCCGGATTCGCATCAAGATTGCCGGTAAGGATATCGATCTTCGGGTCTCCTGCCTGCCGACGGTCTACGGCGAGAGCGTGGTTATGCGTATTCTCGACCGTTCCAATATCTCCTTCAGTCTCGGTTCTCTGGGCTTTCCCGAGGAAGAACTGAAAGCCTTCGAGGAGATGATTCGTCTGCCCTACGGCATTATTCTGGTCACCGGGCCCACCGGTTCCGGGAAAACCACGACCCTCTATGCCGCACTTAATACTATCAACGCGATCGACAAAAAGATCATTACGATTGAAGATCCGGTTGAATATGAACTTGACGGGATTAATCAGGTTCAGGTCAACAGCAAGGCCGGTCTCGGGTTTGCCAACGGCCTGCGCTCCATCGTCCGTCAGGACCCGGATGTCATCCTGATCGGTGAGATTCGTGACCGGGAGACCGCTGATATCGCGATCCAGTCAGCCCTGACCGGACATCTGGTCTTCTCTACCCTGCATACCAACGATGCCGCCGGGGCCGTCACCCGGCTGGTTGAGATCGGGGTTGAAGATTATCTGCTCTCCTCTTCGCTGGTGGCGATTATGGCTCAGCGTCTGGTTCGGGTGCTCTGCCCCGCCTGCAAAGAGGCCTTTGTTCCCGACAGTGTTGTTTTACAGCGTCTTAAACTCCCATTTACCGTCACTGAAAGCGAGCCGATTTATCGTCCCAAAGGGTGTAAAGAGTGTTCCTATTCCGGTTTTCGCGGCCGGGTCGGCATCTTTGAACTGCTGCCGGTAACCGATACGGTCCGGGCCCTTATCCTGGACAGTCAGAGCTCTATGGTGTTACGTGAACATGCGGTAAAAAACGGCATGACCCTGCTTCGTGATGACGGCTGGGCAAAGGTTCGGGACGGCATTACTTCGCTGGAAGAGGTTGTGCGCGTGAGCGGGGCCTGATCATGCCGGAGTTCAGTTATAAAGCGGCAAATCCCGGCGGTGAGCTCAGTTCCGGCCGGGTGAGCGCGGCCGATGAGCGTCAGGCGGCCTCCCTCTTGCAGCGTCAGGGCCTGATTCCGTTGCGGATCTTAGCTTTTGAAGAAAACGCGGCGCATGCGGCCGTAATTGACTACGCTTCGAATCAAACCCGGCAACCGTTCAAGGTTCCCGGAAAATCGCTGCCGGCGCTTAACGAATGGTATGACCGGATGCCCTGGCGCCGGGCCGGAGTCAAGGAGCTGGCCGGTTTTGCCGAGGATCTGGGACTGCTGCTGAAAGCCGGAGTGCCCCTGAACCGGGCCCTGGTAATTCTGGTTGAACTGGTGGAAAAACCCTCTTTCAGCCGGGTCATGGAGGGCTTGCGGGAGCAGGTCAAAGAGGGCAGCACCTTCTGGGAGGCGCTGCGCCGCTATCCCCGGATTTTTCCCCCGGTCTTTATCGGCATGGTTCGGGCCGGGGAGAGCGGCGGCATTCTGGATGAGGCTTTAAGCCGATTGGCGCTCTATCTCAACGGTATTCGGGAACTTAAGGAGTTTCTCGTCGGAGCGATGATCTATCCTCTGATTCTGACATTGACGACCGGGGCCTCAATTATCGTCCTGCTGGCGTTTGTCCTGCCTAAATTCGCGGCGATCTTTGCCGATATGGGTGTGGCTCTGCCGACGGCAACCCGTCTGATGCTCAGCGGCGGCAACTTCATGCAGGAGTGGTGGTGGGCTCTGCTCTTGGGGGCGGTTATGATAATCTGGGGGTATCGCCGGTTTTATCATAGCCCCAAGGGGCGTCTGTTGATTGACCGTCTGAAATTACGCCTGCCGCTCTTTGGTGCTATCTTTATCAAGATGGATCTGGCCCGTTTTTTTCGGACGTTAGGGGCGATGCTGGCCAGCGGCGTGCCTATTCTCGAAGCTCTGCAGGTTGTCGGCGGGGTCGTCAGCAACAAAATTCTGGAACAGAAAGTGGCTCATCTGCAGGAGGAGCTGCGGCGGGGTGCCGTAGTCTCTAAGGTTCTGGCCGCCGACCCCGTTTTCCCCTCTCTGGCGGTGCATATGGTAGGTGTCGGAGAGGAGACCGGTCACCTTGATGAGATGCTTGAGAAGCTGGCCGAGATGTATGACCGGGAACTCAAGGTTACGATCAAAGCCTTAACCTCACTCTTTGAACCGCTGGTTATCCTCTTTATGGGGCTGGTCATCGGGGCGATTGTGGTCTCAATGCTGATGGCCATCTTCAGTGTCAACGAACTTGGCGGTTGATTTTATTTTAAATATTCAAAACTACAATGTGAACGATTGCTTCTATAGTTTTATCTGTGGTTCAAAAGGAGTTAAAATGCGGCAGTGTAAAGATATGAAAAATCGGGGTTTCACCTTGATTGAATTGTTGATTGTTATGGTGATTATCGGCCTGCTTGCCTCTCTGGTGGCGCCGACGATGTTTAAGAAGGTGGGGGGAGCCAAACGCAAAACCGCCCGGGCCCAGATCGAGCTTCTAGGTACCGCTCTCGACTCCTACCGGCTCGACAATGATGTTTATCCGACCACCGCCCAGGGACTTGAAGCCTTGCGGGTTAAGCCGGAAGGGGCGAAAAACTGGGACGGGCCCTATCTGCCGAAAGCAATTCCCAACGATCCCTGGGGCAACAAATATGTTTATAAGAGTCCGGGCGATCACGGTGATTACGATCTCAGCTCTTACGGCGTCGATGGCCAGTCCGGCGGCGACGGGGATAAAGCCGACATCAACAGCTGGGAAAACTGAAAAAGTTGTTTAATGCGAAGCCTGACTCATCTTCCCCATCCATCACGCGCGGCCGCAGATCGTGCTTTTACCCTGGTGGAGCTGATTGTTGTGGTCGCGGTTATGGGGCTCGGCTTAAGCCTGTTTTTAGGCCTTAACTACCATCAGCGCGAAGCCTTCCGCTGGCGCACCAACCTGCGTGAACTCCATGTTTTTTTGAAGGTGGCACGGAGTTACGCGGTTCTGGAGCGGCAGACGAATATCTGTCGCTTTAATCCCGCAAAGAACAGTTTCAGTGAGGATCTGCGCGGTCGGGAGATGACTTTGACGGCCCCGGCGAAACTGGTGCTCTCGGAAGCCCAGAAGAGTTCTTTGGCGGCCGCTGAACGTGAGCTGAGTGTCGCCGAAGATGATGACTCCAGACCGGAGCCGAAAATTACTCTCTTTACATTCTATGCTGACGGCGGGGCTGCCGGCGAACCTCTGCGGCTAAAAAGCGGCCGCCGCCAGGCTGATCTGGTAGTCGATTCTTTAACCGGTGAAGTAAAATTAAGCGAACAGGTCGCCGATGCGAGTGCCCAGTAAAGAATCCGGTTTTACCCTGCTGGAGATGATGGTTGCGGTTCTGGTGGTCGGTCTCACGGTTACCACCTTTTTTCAGCTTTTCGGAGCCAGTCTCCGGCTGGAGCAGCGGGGCCGGGGATTTGATGAGGTTATTGTTGTCGGCCGGCAGACCTTTGCCGAGTTGCTGGTTCGGGATCCGCGCCGGGACGAATTTCCCTGGTCGGGCGAGATTGAGGATTTCTCCTGGGAGCTGCACCTGGAAGCGGTTGATGTCAAGCCGGAAGCTGGAGAAGAGCCGGCTGATGAGGGGATTCCGCTGCGCTGGACCAGTGAACTCTATCGCCTCATCTTTACTATCCAGGATCGCAAGCGGCCGGGCCGGCATCTGCGCCTGGTTGCCTATCGCCAGGTAAGCCCCGGATATTTTACGGCTGATTTTAAGGAAAAACATCTTGTCAAAAAGCCATGACACTGCCGGGTTTACCCTGATCGAGATGATCATTGCCATGACCATTCTGGCGCTCGTGGTGACGGTTCTCTATCTGGCCTTCTCCAGTGCCGGCCGGATCTGGTCCAGACAGCAGATCAAGGGCGGGCGGGCTGAGCGGGAAGCGGCCCTGACCCGGCTTCTGCATGACGATTTACAGCATCTGGCGCCCTACAGCTTCAACTGGGAGAAGGGCGCGGGTTTTTTCTTCGCTCTGGGGCCCCGGGCTCTCTTTTATGCCACAACCTCCGGTTACGGTGCCGCTCAGCGCCGGGCCGAAGGCCTCTACTTTGTCTGCTGTTATCTCAAAGAGAGCGAGGAACAGGAGGGTCAGGCTCTCTATCTGGTCAAAGAGATGGGGCCGAAAAAGTTTCTTATGGAAGCTTTATGGGATTTTATGCTAAATCCTGAGAAAGATCTGAATGTCAGTGAAGAGTTGAGTGAGGCTTCACTTCTGATCGTTGACGGTTTGAGTGAAGCCTCGTTTGCGGTGGTTGCCGATCCCGAAAAATTAAACCTGCCGGAGGCTGAAATTGAGGAAGGGGCTCTGCTTGAAGGGAAAAATATTCGCAGTTTCAAGCGTAAAACCCTGCCCGGCAATATACTTTTTCGCTATCGTAACGCGATCGGCGATCAGCGCTATCTGTTGATCACCCTGGAGCCTCCACCGGAAGTGCCGGAGAAAAAGACAAAGGGAAAAAAGAAAAAGTAATGGGGCTAAACAGTAATCGTGGCTTTGCTTTACTGGCGGTATTCTGGATCTCTCTGCTGCTCGGAATTCTGGCGCTGAATTACGCGACTACGGCCCGGCTGAATGCCGAGGCGGCCCGCAACCGGCGCCTCGGGGCCGAGCGTGACTATCTTTTGCAGTCAGCCGTCGCCAAGGGCTATCATGAGTATCTGAAATACCGGGCCAACCGGGCCCTGCTTGCGAAAAAGGATGAGGTGGAAGAGCTTTCCGGAGCCCCGCTGAAACTCTGGTACCCCCGCTATGAGCCCTGGGAGTGTGAACTTGAGGGGGTTAAGGTCAAGATTAAAATTGCGGCTGAAGCCGGCAAATTCAGGCTTGATCAGCTGAAAATTGATCGTTGGCGGAAGCTGGTTACGGCCTGCGGGGTCGTGGATGAGGAGGCCCGCGACGGTATCGTCGATTCGATTCTGGACTGGACGGACAAGGATTCTCTGCATCGCTTAAACGGGGCGGAGAGTGATTATTATGAAGAGCAGGGACTTGATTATAGTTGCAAGAATGGTAAGATTGATGTAGTTAACGAACTCCTGTTGATCAAAGGAATAACCTATGATATCTATGCCGGGGCCGAAGGCCGGCCCGGTTTAGTGGATCTGCTCTCGCCCTACGGCGAGGCGAGACGACTTGATATCAACAGTTGCGCCCCGCAGGCAATGGCTCTGGTGGATGATCTTCCTCCCGAGGCGATTGCCGCGGTGGTAAGCTATCGGGCGGCGCAGCCGATCTTAAGGCTGGCTGAATTGAGAGAGCTGATCGCTCCTGAAGCGTTCAGTCTGTTGAGCCAGTATTTTACCGTGATCAATTCGGACTACGTTACCATCAGTGCCGCAGAAGCCGGTGCCGGCACCGGCAGCGGCTGGTACCGGCAGGTTTTCGCTCTTAATAAGAAAAAATAGACTTTTTACCCGAATTTGATTTTTTATGAATCTACCCTGGTTACCGGAAACTAAATTTTTACTGGTGGAGAGAGAGCGTCTGCTCTTTCTTCGGCTGCGGCGCGGATTGAATGGCCGGGATCGAGTTTTCGAGCGCAAAGAGTACGCCTGCAGCTGCACGGAAGATCTTAAGCGAGCCGTCGTCTCTCTGAAGAGTGACTACCCGCCTAGGCTTGATGATCTGCTGCTGCTGGGGTTGCCGCTGGAGCTCTTTACCATTGTCCATTTTACCCTGCCTCTGGCCGCCGCCGAGAACCTGGAGGATGCCGTTGGTTATGAGTTGATGCGCCACGTTCCGCACGATCTTAAAGGTTTCCACTGGCACTATCGTTGTCAGGAGGAGGATGGCCGCCTGACGGTCAGTGTCACCCTGGCACCGAAAAATCGCATTGCGGAATATCTTGCCATTTTTTCGGCATCAGGCTTTAATCTCTCCGCGGTTTTTCCGGGCCTCTTCTTTATCGCCTGGATGGTGCGGAATCCCGGGCTTTACCTAGGCGCTGCCGGCGGCCGGCGGGAGATGGTTCTTTTTGATGGACATACGGTAACCTTTCAGGCCCGCGAAAGCTTCGTTGCCGGGGGCGATAGCGACAATTTTCTGGCCCATAACCTGCCGCTGGCCGAGAACCGGGGGCTTAGTTTCAATCAGGTTTTTCTCTGGGGAGAAGCCGCCTCTCTGGGGGATGATCTACAGGCCTTACGGCCGGCTCTGGAACTTCGGGAAATGACTCAGCTGCCGGAGAATCTTCGCCTTGAATGGAGCGCTTTTCCGTACAGTATAGACTTGATCTCACCGGATATCCTTAGGCGCCGGCGGCTCTGGTTCAAGCTCGAGGTGGCGGCCGCCCTTTTTTTGCTGGCGGCAATTATCGGAATGCCGGTAAGCGCCCTTGTCGGCAAGCAGCGGCATCTGCACAAGCTTGAAAAAAAGTTGGCTGTAGTGCGCCTGGAGGCGGATAAACTGAGCGGCTTAAGAAAACAGAATCAGGCCCTCATCCAATATTTTGAGACACTTTCGGAGCAGGTGCATGAGCAGTCGGTGACGATCGATATCCTGAAGGAGCTGACCGAGTTGATTCCTCAAGATACCTGGCTGCGATCGCTGGCTATCAGGGGGCGGAAAATCTATCTCAGCGGCACCTCCTCTTCCGCGACCTCCGTGGTTAAAGCCCTGGAGGATTCACCTCTGTTCAAGGAGGTTCATTTCGATTCGCCGGTGGTTAAAAAAGGTAACGTTGAAACCTTCAAGATTATTGTTGACCTTGAGTAGCTTAAGGTTGTTAAAACTATTGGTTTATTTCTTGAGATGAAAAAATTAGATAACTATTTAGAGCTGCTCAAACGCCGTGAGGTTCTGCTGGTGATAGTCGGCGTCCTGCTGGTTCTGGTGCTCGGCCGGGCCGGACTGGGCCTCTACCAGACCCGGAGCCAGGCTTTAGATGATGAGATCGCCTTAAAAGAGCTGCAGTTTGGGAAATTCAGCCGGCTGGTGGCCCGGCAGCAGGAGTTTGTGGCTCTGGACAAGGCCCTGCGGAAATTTGAGCAGGAGGTGAAAAGCCGCAAACTGCTTCAGGGAGAGACCCCGACTTTAACCGAGGTGGAATTTCAGACTCTGCTGCAGAAGCTGGCGCAGGAGAGTTCCGTCGATGTTCGTACCACCAAGATTTTACCAGCGCTTAAAAAGGGGGGGGTAACCATGCTCCGCCTGCGCTTGAGCTGCCGGGCCGAGATCGGGGCGATCAGGGATTTTTTGATTAAAATCAATAACAGTGATAAATTTATCTTTCTCCATGAGGTTGAGGTTAAAACCATCAGTCGTCGGGAGAAGCGTTTCTACTATTTTAACGCAGTGATTACCGCTTTTACGGTGTAATCCTGAAGTACGATGAAGGCTGAGTATGATTAAATGGGCTCCTTCCCGGGCCGGACTTTCACTCTTTTTTCTGGTCTTGGCACTACTGGTTTTGATGGTTGATCGTCATACCTATAAAAGCTACTCCGGGGTTGAGATAAAAGCTTCACAGAAACCCGGGGCTGCGGCTGCCGGGACGACGGTTCAGGCCACTATCAAAGAGCTGGCGTCGAAACTTGACAAACCGAAGATCGAGGTGTCGCGTTATGCCGTAACCGCGGATAGAAATCTTTTCTCTCCCGCTCGTAAAGCCTGGCATGCCCCGGCCCCGCAGGCAGCGCCACCCGCCGCCCCGGAGGAGGTTAAAACTCCGGCCGCGGCTCCGACACGGCGGGATGTGGTGCTCTATGGAACCTACATCTCCGGCAAAACCCGGAAAGCGATGCTCAACTTTAAACGCTTTCGTAAAGGAAATATGCTGGTTGCCGAAGGCGAGGAGGCCAAAGATATGGATAGCGGCGCTCCTCACCGGAACAATCCGCCGACCTATAAAGTGCTTAAGGTCGAAGCCCGGACAGTTACTCTGCAGGATGAGCGGGGCGGTGAGTTTACGATTGGTCTCTATGATAATAAGAAGCGCCGGCCGGTAAAAACCGTCAATAAAAAAAATATTCAGGTGAATAAAACAACGGTATTGCAGAAGTCGCCGAAAATTACAACATCCGCTGTCGTAGGTACGACCGGTGGATCTGCGGCTACTAACAAAAAAGGAGCTCCTGTTCTAACTTCACGGCAGATTCGTAAACTTTCGGTTGAAGAGAAAGAAGCCATGGTTAGCAAAGGGGTTTTGAAAAAGCACAATACTCCTTTCGGTCCGGTCTATCAACGGATACGAAAATAGAATATGTAAAATCAATTGCGTTCGCAAAAAATCGCAGAACGGAGAAATCGGATGCGAATAAAGCTTAAATTTTATATTCCATTATTACTTATACTTCTCAGTGGCCTGGGGCTCTCCTCATGTACCTTTCTAAAGCCGACGGCCAGCCACTATGCTCTGCCTCCCGGCGGGCTTTTGCAGGAACGCCCCTCTCCGACTCAGGTGAGTGAGGCTGCGGGAGAGGAAAATCCTGATTCTCCGGCGCAAGAGGCGCAAGCGAAAGATGATCTTCTGAAAAAGCTTGAGGCGCAGGAGCGGGACATGAATCAGCGCCTTAAAAAGTTCAGCACCGGGGCCGTCAGCCCGGCCCCTGGCACCGAAACCCATCAGGTTAAAGGTGAGATCAAGGGTCGGAAGCAGATTACCCTGAATTTTGATGATGCTGATCTGATTGAAGTGCTTCGTCTCTTTATGGATATCTTGAAGGAGAACTATACCATCCATCAGGGGGTCGGCGGTAAGGTTACCATGGAGGTTAATGCCGAGCTTAACCGGGAAGAGATTTTCGCCCTTTTAGGTGGAGTTCTGCGGATGAACGGGGTGGCCATGGTTAAGCGGGGCCCGCTCTGGGAGATTATGCCGCAGGCCTCACTGCCGGCCGCGGCTGAAGCGGGCGAGTTGCTGCTGCCCGGGGACTCGAAAAAAAACCGGGGTAAGGTTATCCGGGCCTTCCGTCTGCGCTATCTTCCCGGAACCCAGTTTGTCAATATAATTAAACCTTATTTGAGTAAGGGCGCGCAAGTCTATGTGCATGAGGCAAGCGGGATTCTTTTAGTCAGTGATTACAGCCATATTTTAGATAAGGTTTCGCGTCTGCTTCTGCTTTTTGATACCAGTGTTCTGGCCGGGCTTGAGCAGCGCGTCTATCTCTTGAAGTATGTTAATGCCGAGGATATGGTCAAGGAGCTTGAGAAACTCACCGGAACCTATGGCCTGGCTGCCGGCAAAGGCAGTAATCCCAACTCCTCGCTGACCTTTCTGGCCCTGCCGCGGATAAATATGATTCTGGTTTTGTCCCGCGATCTCGAATCTTTGGCACTGGTCGACGAATGGGTGGCCGAGCTCGACCGCGAGGTTCCGGTTTTAGCTCAGGACTCCCAGGGTGAAGATATCTTTGTTCACTATATTCAGAACGGGGTGGCTAAAGATATCGCCGCGGTTTTAGAGGGGTTGTTTGCCGCCGGCGGAAGCAAGAAAAAAACCACGGAAGAGAAAGATAAGTCCAGGCCCTTAGGCCGGCAGATCCTCGACAATCAGCTTCAGAACCGGATCGCGGCGGAGAAACGCAAGGCCCGGCCCGGGAGTGCGGTCAGCGGAACCTTGGAGGGTGAGGTAACTTTTGTGGTTGATGATACAACCAACTCGATTCTGGTTAAGGCCAGCGGTAACGACTATCGCAAGATCAAACCGGTGATCGAGAAGCTGGATATCTACCCCAAGCAGGTTCTGATTGAGGTGACGATTGCCGAAGTCAAGTTGGATGAGACCAACAAACTCGGTATCGAGTGGAGCTACCTGATGAAAGGTCTGGGCGGCAGTGATGCCAACGGTCTCCTCGGGGTCGATTCCGGCCTCGGCCTGATCGACGGCAGCGGCAAGAGCCTGATCGGCTCCGGGATGAGTTTTCTGGTCAGCAACTCAACCCGCTTTAAGGCGATTGTCCGGGCTCTGGCTGACGATAACAAGGTCAATATCCTTTCCGCCCCGCAGATTTTGGCATCCGACGGCGAAACTGCCAAGATTGATGTCGGCGAAGATGTGCCGACGGTTACTTCGAGTTACCGAACCACCGACACCGGTTCGACGGCGCAGACTACCGATACCACAATTCAGTATCGGAATGTGGGGATAATTCTCAATGTCACGCCCCATATTAATGATAACGGCATGGTGCGTATGGAGGTTGACCAGGAGGTCAGCCAGCTTTCAGAGAAAGTCATCGAAGGGATTAATTCGCCGATCTTCGCCCAGCGTGTAGCTAATACTATCCTCTCGGTTGCCGACGGCCAGACGGTGGTGATCGGCGGTCTCATCCAGCAGAGCCGCAGCAACGGCTACAGCGGGGTGCCCTGGCTCGGCCGGATTCCCGGAATACGGTATCTCGTCGGTTATGAGGGCAAAGAGTTTCACTCGGTTGAGTTGATGTTCTTTATCACCCCGCATGTCATTCTCCATGAAGAGGACTCGGTCTTTGTCAGCCGGCCCTTCCTGAATCGTCTGGAAGAGGTTAAAAAGACGTATCAGTAAACTTGAATCCGTCATTTGGCTGTTTGCGAGACCGGTTCAGCCAGGACAGGCTGTTGTATCAACCTATAAAAAACATTTTTTTGTGAAAAAAAACCGTTCGAACTTAAATTTTCCTAATAAAATCGGGAAAAATAGCTTGACAAATAAATTGCGACTCGTATAGTATGGCGTTCTAGAATCGTTTAATAGTCGGTAGCAGGGTAATGCCAAACGACCCGCTGGCTGACCCGAAGACCCTCCGAGCCGTTAACTCCAGCATTTTTGAGGATGCGTAGCTTGAGGGATCAGAAAAAAGGAGGTGGGGTTAAGGTTAGGATAATCTGAAGGTTAGTGTCGCGGGGTAAAGCTTGCCCCAATAATGTTTTGGTTTATTTTTTAAGGTTAAGCGTTTTATCGTTTTTAATGGTGGTTTTTTTTAAGGATCTGCCCTCTCCGGGGAGATCGCTAACTAACAATGGAGGAAACAGATGAGAAAAAGTAGTTTAATTTTGTTGCTGGCCATGGCATTCGTTTTGACGACCGTGGCGGCTGGATTTTGTGCGGATGATGGTTTGATTACGGAGCCGTGCGTTCAGGCTCAGTGCAGTAAGAATGCCAAAGTGCCTTGGACTTATGGTCAGCAGATCGAATGGGTAAAATGTGACTCTACGGCTCAGGGAGCTAAATGTCCCTGTCCGACCTTTGATTATGAACTCGGAAGTGAATATGCTGGCGGTAACTACTGTGCTACGCATGATGTCAAAGGGATTATCTTTAAGCTCTGTGACTGTGCGAAGATTGATGAGTTCAGCACTGCCAAATCTTATGCGATCCGTCTGACCATTATGGAGCCCGCCGGTGGTGTTTACTGGACCAATTCCAACGTAGCCCGTGGTGATATGGGATGCTATACTGATGCAACTAATGTTGACTGTTCCGGAGTTACAGCTCTGGCTGGTGACAAGATTCGGGTTGGCACTTTTGAAGATCCGGCATTGGTTGGTGGCGATTACTGCCTTGATCCCTGTGATGCAAGTGCAACCAAGACCGCTCTTGATTACTACTCAATGACTCAGGGTCAGACCCTGTTTGATACTACGACCAATACAGATGACTGTTGTTTTACCTGCGGTAACAACCGTGTGACCACGGTTCAGACCTGCTATACGGATCTGATGAAGAACCTGCAGTCCATCCTTCTGATCGACATCCCGACTCTGGTTTATGATCCGACTGAAGCTGATGTTCAGCTGGGTGCTCCGGTTAAGATCAAGGTTGAGATTGTGGAAATGCCCGATAATGGTGATATCTGTGCCGGCGCCTGTAAGATCATGTGTGACTGCTTAGTCGAAATTGGTCATTTTTCAGAGTGCTTTTCGGGTCAGTGTGGTTTCTGCCTGCCGTATATGGCGCTTGGCGACGGCTGGTGGACCGGCGTGGCTGTGACAAATGCGCAGAAAGCTACGGCTAAGGTAAAGATTACCTTCTTTGCTGACGGCCAGAGTGCAATGAAAGAGATTGATATCCCCGCACAGAGCGTGGAGACGCTGAATATTGGCGATATCCTGGCTGAGTTGAATCTGCCGACGGATAAACCTATGTATGCTCAGGCCACATCTGATGTTTCGGTTATTGGATATGTAACTATTGGATACGGGCTTGAATTGGCCCAGGGCTATCTGGCTCCTTTTGCATATAATGGTGAATGTGGTTGTGGAGTCAGCTTTACAATTCCCAATGAACTTTTACAGTACATTCCAAGTAAGCCGTAAGTTGTTTAATTTATGAATAGGGTACTGTTTTATGAGAGGTATCCTTAGAACAAGATAAAAAGGAGAGGTCTTACGACCTCTCCTTTTTTGTGTATCTTTTAAAAATATACTTAAAAGAGATGCCATAGACCCGTTTTATAAAAGCAGAAAAACAAAGTGAAAAATTATTTTACTTATAAACAGTTGTAATAATTTTAATTAATAAAATATAAATTGACTGGGAAAATGGTATGCTTTACTAATGTAGTATGTTTACAGTTAAAATTACAGATAGGGAAATCGAAATGAAAAAGCATCAAAAAATAACGGCCTGGTTTTGTTTTGCCATGCTGTTGCTGTTTCAATTGGTGGGATGTAATGGTCTGGGAGTAAATCCGGTCGATAAAAATGTTCTTTTGCAACAACGCTTGGAAAGCTATATCGAAGCCCGTATAAAATCTGATTTAGTCCAACTGAGTAAACTCTATCTTGAGCCCAGGAGTGCGAAGTTTGGTAATATTGTTATCAAAGAGAGTCGCATTGTGTCAATTGAAATTGCAGACAACGGGCTTACGGCGATGACTAAAATAGAGAATAAAATTAATGCGATGGGGTTTACCTTTAACAAGGTTCCACTGGTCTTAAACTGGGTTTGGGAAAATCATAATTGGTATATAAAACCAGCTCAATCGGCAAAGACTCAATTTATGAAAAAATAAACACGGCATATTCGGAATAAGTGATACTGATGTCAAATAAAGACAAGAAAAATAAATTGAGAGTATCGACAGTATTGGTTCTGGCGGCTGTTTTTATTCTGACCCTGCCTCTTTATGCTGAAACTTTTAGTGGGCAGGCTGAGTTTAAGCCCTGGTCGGGATATTGGTGGCCTCTGAAGCAGGGTGAGTTGGTACACGGTTACAACGGTCATCCTTCACCCATAGAAAAATATGATCTCTACGTTCATGGCTATTATCCGGCGGCCGCAACGCAGATGGCTAAAGCAGCATGGTATGATCCGGATGTACCATATTGGTATGGAATCTGTAATGGCTGGGCCAATGCCGCTATTCTTGAACATCAAGAATTTAAGCCTTCAGCGGATCGTAATCTCTTTCTCAATGTTGGTGACAAGAAAGGTCTTCTGGCGGCAATTCATGCTGAAGATGAGACCCTGCATGAATCCTGTTACAGTCCCGAGCCGTTTCATCGTTACCTGCTTAAGTATATAGGTGAGCAGGGCCAGGCAATTGCGGCGGATCTCGATATTTCCGAGGAATTTTGGTCCTATCCTATCTTCAGCTACGATATGGAGATCAGTCGCGGGACTAATGCCGATTTGGTTCGTTGTCGGATTAAATTTGCCAATGATCAAGACTTTCCTCCGGATTACAGCTTTCCCCCGGATTATGAGGGTACGGTAGAGGTTGAGAAAACCTACTCCTATAAATTGGACAAGGATACTGCAGGAAATTATATAAAAGGTGGAGGTTCCTGGCAGGGTGCTTCAATCACAGATCACCCCGATATCGTCTGGGTTCCCATCGCCCGCCGGCCGGAGCGGCTGTTTATCGATTATGATACGGTCAAAGAGATGGCCTTAAGCCGGGGCGATAATTATCAGGACGAGGGCCGGCTTAAACCTGGGCACCACCTTCTGCTGGTTGAGCCAAATCAACCCCGGGTGATGTATCTGTCGTTAAAAAAAGGGAATCGGGTCAATTTGCAGGTTGCTCTTGATCGGCAATATGTTCGCGGCAACCTGAGCCGCATTATTCTCGAACGAGATGGTGACATTCTGGTTGATCGTGAACTTGATCGCAATCTTTTCAAAATTGACCTTGTCGGCAGTGAGTCTCCTGGTCTTTACCGCCTTACTCTGAAACCTGAAAAAGATAATCAAACCGGCTGTGCCGTACATCTTTATGTTGATTATAGTGCAACCTATCAGCACTGGTTTTACGGCTATCCTGTCAGTAGTTACTGGTTGGGAAATGCTGCCAGTATTGAAAATCCGGGAGAGATTACGGTCGAAGTGGTAGGTGATAAGGGTTTACCTTTCGGCGAAGGAAAGCTGGCATCCGCGACCGCGGCGGAGCAGCTTTTAACCGTTGTGCCGACCGCGGCTGAGACCGATTATTATAGTGGTAATCGACCCCTGGCAGTTAAAGTCAGCAGTTTGGAACCCTTGTGTGGGCTGACATTTGCCGGAGATGATAGTGCCTTCTTTGGTTCGACCGCAAGTTCTGCCGGCCAGGCACAGCAACTGGTTATCCCTTGGTTGACCAGTCGTTATAACATGAGGGTTCGCAGTGAACTTTATCTCGCTCAGCTGGACGGGCAGGATAATCAGGTCAGCATCAACTACTACAAAGATGATGGAACTTTCTATCGTCAACAAGATCTTACTCTGACGGGAGAAGAGGTAGTATATTACGAAAAGGGCCGCTATCCGTATAATATAAATATCAATGGCTGGGCTCTGGCCAATGCCGAACGTCCTGGTCTCGACGGGGCCGTTATCCGGAGTGCCGGAAACTATCTCAAGGATCAGCTACCATTGCTGAGTCTTGCTCAGGAGTGGTTACTGCCTCACCCCGCGGTCGGTAGTGGCTGGCAGACAACTCTCTCTCTCTACAATCCAACCGGTAAGGATATGTCGGTCTCTATACGTTGTCATGGTGATGAAATCCCGGAACCCCTTGAATATCTGGTGTCTCTAGCGCCTTTTGCTCATGAGACACTTGATATTAACGGATCTCTCTGGGGAATTAGTGAAGAGGACGTTAATAACTCCTGGCTCAGTCTTCAGGCTGAGGGTGAATTTGCCGGTTTTATGAGCTATCAGTTCGGCTCTGATTCCTCCGCTTCGATACCACTACAGTCTATGCACAGTGAGGCTTCACGTAATCTTCCCCAGATTGCCAGTAACAGTTACTGGTGGACGGGAATGGTTTTTGTCAATCGGGCTGTAACGGATCAGGTTATAGAGCTGACTGCCTATGATATTGATGGAAATAAATTGGAGAAGGTTGAGTTGAAGCTCACCCCGCAGCAGAAATATTGTGATAATGTTACGGCTCTGTTCAGTCCTGAAACCATAGCTCAAGGAGTAGGCTCACTTCATCTTGAGCAGGCTGGTCAGGTTTCAGCGATGGCAATTTTCGGAACCATGTACGGAGCCACTAGAATCTCAGCATTTTATTGGTAAATATTTGATATAACATATTTATTATAGTCATTATTAATGATCAGGAGAGTGGAAAATTATGAGTCAATCAGGATGGAAATTTATCAAATTAGGGGTAATCTGCAGTTTTTTATTGGTGTCAATAACTACGGCTGAAGCTGCTTTCAAAACAAATGTGGCGCCGATGGCCGATAATGGCGTTTTGCGGATTATCTATTACGGGGGCATCAAGGGTAATATTGCTCCTTGTGGCTGACACGGAAATCAGGCGGGAGGTCTATCCCGTTGTAAAACAGTTCTTAACCAGATCTTAAAGCAATCCGATCCTGAGCGAACCATCAAGATTAATTCCGGTAATAATTTGAACTATGTTTCTCTTTTAGCGAAAACAGAGTTTAAGTACATCTTTGCGGCAATGGATTTAAGCCGCTTTAATCTAGCTGGTTTTGGAGCCTGGGATGCAAAATTGGGTTTGCCCGCAATTCACAAAGTTTCGGATCATGCGGCCACTGATCTGATTTGTGCTAATATTAAAGGTTTTGTCCCTTTTCTGCGTTTCAATAAAGATTCTGGAAAGCTTAAAGTGCTGGTAACCTCAGTGCTTGATCCGCAACTGTTGGAAACATTTAAGATCAAAGATATTGCGGCTTCAAATCCAATTAAGGCTGTAAATCGAATCAAAAAAAGTATAAAGCACGATATCTTTATCCTGATTATTCATGCCCAGGGTGAACGTATCCATGAAATCATAACCGGCTGTGGAATGGATGCCGATCTAATTATTGACGGAGAGACCGGCAAGGTTGATAATAAAACCCGGATAATTGCCGGAAAACCGGTTGTCAGCAGTAACTTCGGCGGTAAATATCTTACTTATATTGATATCGTAAAAACCGGTCAGAATGGTGTTTTCAGTGTTGGTCAGCCCGTATTAACTCGGGTCAAAGCAAAACTGGTTACTCCTGAGCCGGAGATGGAAGCCCTGGTAGCTAAATATGAGGCGGAACGCCGGGAAATTCTTCGGCAGGAACGTGAGCGCCGGGAGCGTGCGATGATGAAAAAACGCAAACCCAAGAATATTTACTTGGGCAGTAAATGGTGTAGCCGTTGCCATCAATCAATTGTTGAAAGCTGGCAGAAAACCCGCCATGCCAAGGCGATTCATACACTCGAGAGAAAGAATAAGGTACATGATCCTGAGTGTCTGGTTTGTCATGTTACCGGCATGCAAGATAAAAATGCTGTCAATGGTTTTGTTTCTATGGATGTAAATGCGAGCATGGCTAATGTACAGTGTGAAGCATGTCATGGGCCCGGCGGTAGGCATGCTCAAAAACCGCATGAGATAAAAATGGTTCCGGTCAGTGAAAAGACCTGTCGCAATTGTCATAACCATGATACCGATCCTGAATTTTCCTATCAACACGATCTTACCATTATTAAGCATGATGGTGAAGATGTACCCGTACAGAGTAAATAGATGAAGCGATCTCTACTTTTAGTTATGCTGCTGATCCCGGTATTGTTTTCCAATACGCTTGCGGCTGCTGAGAACGTATCTTATACCGTTGTCTCTGAGTATCAGAGTCTGATTCCGGGTCGAGTTAGTAATGTCGTATCCTGGCAGTTTACGGAATCCGGCGTTGGTGAGAACGGGTTTGAAGTTGAAATTGAAGATTTGGCTCAAAAAGTCGGTTGTCGGGCCGAACTCTATTTTGCTTCGAACCGGGTTCTGGAACAGGCCGACTGTTTTCGTTGGGTCAACGGTGAAGAGATATGCAGTGCCAATCGATATGAAGTTGACAAGCCGGCTATTTTAAGCAGCACCATTATTCCTGGTGACTGGTTGAATCGACCGTTGCCATTTGTATATAACGCAGGGAAACGTAAATTTATTACCTATGAGCAGGTTGGTACGACAAGGTTTGTAACCTATCTTATGGTCAGGGATCGTCGGATAACTCTGCAGGAAGCAATTTCAGCCGGGATGATCCGGGATGATCTTAATATGGATTCCGCAGTTTCCGGCCCACTTTACCTGGTTGAAATTACAGCAAATAGTGGCAATGGCGGTCAGGAAAAAGTGCTGTTGCAGCAACTGTGGGTCGAGGGTGGTGTTTTCTGGCTGTATGAAACCAAGGATGGTCGCCGTTCTTGGCGGGTATTACAGAAGTAGAGCACAGGATTTGAGTAAAATCACATTAGACGGACGGTTCATTATCTTGGGGTAATGAGCCGTTTTTATTTTAAAGCAGTTGATTATTCTTGGAATTGATAACCTAAAGGGCTGTAAATGTTGATATGTCCAGCCAGGGTTTTACATCTCTTTCCTTCAATCAGGATCTGCAGTTTTTTGCAGTCGGAGAAATTTTTAAGCAGGCTGTTAGTCAGACAGGCTGCGGTCAGGAGTTCGTCGTTGGCCCCGGAATTTATCAGGCCGGTGCGGATATCCGATGAAAGATCAATGGTTATCAACGGCATTGTAAATGATACCGCCCGCACTCTAGTGGCGCGAGGCAGAGGCGGTTGATCATCTTCCCCGGGAAGGGTCAGATAGTGGATAATCAGGCGGGCTTTTTCGGCTTTAGTCAACCCGGCATCAGCGGGAATGGTAAAGCTTAATATCCGGCTGTAATCACGGGATAAACGATAGATGGTCAGGTGTGGCAATCCGATCGTCGCTGCTGGTTTATCCCTCCCCTTTTCGCTCCTGTCGGGAAGCGGTTTTAACGGAAGCGTTTTCTCTGGTTTTGAATGTGCGGTGCTTCTCTTTACGTTCGGCCCGGTTCCCGGTGGATAGTGACCGATAAAGAGGTAGAGAACCGCAATCAGAGCGGCCGCCAGCCCGAGGAAGATCAGGGCCGGAAGCAGAGGCTGATTTGTTTTGCCTGGACTTCTCTTTTTTCGTACCGGCTGCTTTTTTTTACGGTTGCCTTTTTTTGCTGTTGCCAAGCTGATTTTCCTCTCTTTAGTAACTATTCAGCGCCAGTAAAAGCAGCAAATAGTGATGGATTTGGTAAAATCTGGGGACATAACCCGATTTTCCAGAGGAAATCGGGATTGTGTCCCCAGATTTCAACTCGCATTTTCCAACATCTCGATAAAGGTTTCCAGGCGGGTCAGGGTGCGGCCGTCGACCGCGCCGGGTTGATCGGCTTCCAGGGTCAGAGTTGGGATTTCAAGTCGGCGTTTAAAGATAATATCCTCAATCTGGCGAAAGCAGAAGGACTGGGTGTAGTGGATAAGGCCGTCAATCCGCCGCTCACGGCAGGCTTTTTCGATATCATCAAGGCGGTATTCAACCTGATAGGGGTAGGTGTAACGGGTATACTGTTCCGCCAGGGAAGATTCCGGAGACCGGAGCAGGGCGAACTGGAGCGGGACCTCATTGAAAACTACGGCCGCGCCAAGAGAGGCAAAGGTTTCGAAAAGATTGCTCAGGATCGGCGGCACTCCGGCCAGACCGAGGCGGATTTTGCGTTTTTGCGGCGACCGCTTTAAGGCCTTATCAATAAATTGGTCAAGTTCGTCGGAAAATTGCTGCGGCTTGCCGTTAAAATCACTGGCGTTGACCAGATAGAGCAAATTTTCGGCCCCGGATACCAGATTCTCCTGCCAGGTGAGCCGGTCGAGTTGAGAAAGTTTGACCCGGATCAGATCAAGCTGATCTTTCCAGAAGTTGATCGCATCGGGGGCGGCGTTAAGTTCCCGTGCCAGTTTTCTGATGGCCGACGCCATTGCGTCGGCATCCGGCTTTAAGGGGTAGCTGAAGGGGATGATGCGTTTGCCGTCATCGGCTAAAACCTCTCCCAGAGCGATAGAGTTACTGCAGTCACCGCCGCTGACGATGATTATCGTTTCAATCTCCTCTTCTAAAAGAACCCCGTAAATTCCTTTGATCCAGGCACAGGTGGTCTGGGGAAAACCGGCATTTTCCGCCCGGCGGATAAAATGTTCGGGATCGGCGGCCGAGATAAAGATATTATTCAAGTCGCAGGGAGTATGCCCGGCCGCGTAAACGACCTCAGCGGGAATTGTCGATGTGATGCCGATTTTCATTTTATAACCTGTCTCGGTTGGGGTCATTGCTTGACAAATGGCGGCTCCATATGATTGTGTGAGTCGAAATCGTAAACCGGCATTTGTGAAGCTGTGACCCCGTCGAAGAGGGCGAAGCAAAAGTCAAAGTTGTTCTTTTTGGCTTGAAGAGGAACGCTCAATTTACCAGTTATCCGGTAATAATAAAAAAAAGAGCGGATCCTTCAAAAAGAATCCGCTCTTTTTAGCGTAAAACTGTTGCTCAGGTCAAATGCTATCTGTGGATTGCAGCAAAACCTGAGGCAAACTCATTTAGCCGCGATTTTCGCGGGTGTCGACCAGACTCTGAACGACTGAGGGGTCGGCCAAGGTTGAGGTGTCGCCGAAGCCTTTCATCTCGACTTCGTTGGCGGCGATCTTGCGCAGAATGCGGCGCATGATCTTGCCCGAGCGGGTTTTCGGCAGCGCCGGGGCCCACTGAATCATATCCGGACTGGCGATCGGCCCGATTTCCTTACGTACCAGGCTGACCAGCTCCTTCTTGAGGGCATCGGTTCCTTCAACTCCGGCATTCAGGGTGACGTAGGCGTAGATGCCCTGCCCTTTAAGTTCATGCGGCATGCCGACAACGGCGGCTTCAGCGACAGAGTCATGCAGAACCAGGGCGCTTTCAACCTCAGCCGTACCCATGCGGTGACCGGATACATTGATAACATCATCAATGCGGCCCATCAGGCGGTAGTCACCGTTCTCTTCGCGCATAGCGCCGTCACCGGTGAAGTAGTAGCCGTCATACTGGACGAAGTAGGTCATTTTGAAGCGTTCCGGATCGCCGTAAACCCCGCGCATCTGGCCCGGCCAGGGGCGGCGAATACAGAGGGCGCCTTCACATGGTCCGGTAAGTTCTTCGCCGCTGGCAGGATCGACAATTACCGGCTCACAGCCAAAGAACGGAGTCGTTGCATAGCCCGGTTTCATATCGATAGCGCCGGGGAGCCCGGTAATCAGGATGCCGCCGGTTTCGGTCTGCCACCAGGTGTCAACAATCGGGCATTTACTGCGGCCCGGCAGTTCATAATACCATTTCCAGGCTTCCGGGTTGATCGGTTCACCAACCGAACCTAAAAGGGTCAGGCTGTCGAGTTTGTCGAGACGGCTGGTGACATATTCATCACCCTGACCGGCAATTGCGCGGATCGCAGTCGGTGCGGTGTAGAGGGTGTTGATTTTGTGCTTGCCGATGATATCCCAGTAGCGGCCCGCATCCGGGTAGTTGGGAACCCCTTCAAACATAACCGTCGTCGCGCCGTTGCACAGCGGGCCGTAGACGATATAGGAGTGGCCGGTGACCCAGCCGATGTCGGCGGCACAGAAATAGACGTCACCATCGTGGTAGTCAAAGATGTTCTTGTGGGTAAACGAGGTGTAAACCAGGTAGCCGCCGGTGGTGTGGACAACCCCTTTGGGTTTGCCGGTTGAGCCCGAGGTGTAGAGCAGGAAGAGCGGATCTTCAGCGTCCATCCATTCGGGTTCGCAGTTGCCGTCAACCTTGGCCATCTCATCCGCGTAATCGAGATCAAAGCCGGCTTTCAAGGGGACATCGACATCGGCTTCATGCTTGACGATGACGGTATTTTTGATGGTCGGGCACTGGGCTGTAGCGGCATCAACATTAGCCTTCTGGTTAATAACCTTGGCGCCGCGATAATAGGCGTTGCAGGAGATCAGGAAATTGGAATCGCAATCCTGGATCCGGTCTTTCAGGGCATCGGCCGAGAAACCGCCGAAAACGATGGAGTGCATGGCGCCGATGCGGGTACAGGCGAGCATGGTGACCGCCAGTTCCGGAATCATCGGCAGATAGATGGTAACCCGGTCGCCTTTCTTAACGCCGTGAGCTTTCATGACGTTGGCGAATTTGCAGACCTGCTCATGTAACTCTTTGTAGGTGTATTTCCGGTCAACCGTCGGTTCATTGCCTTCCCAGATGATCGCCGTCTGGTCGCCCCGGGTTTCCAGGTGACGGTCAAGGCAGTTGTAGGAGACGTTGAGTTTGCCGCCCATAAACCATTTCAGGTAGACCTCATCCTTGCTGTATTTCCAGTCCTGAACCTGATCCCACTCCTTAAACCAGGAG
The DNA here is from genome assembly GCA_024763535.1 of Thermodesulfobacteriota bacterium. Taxonomy (GTDB): domain Bacteria; phylum Desulfobacterota; class Anaeroferrophillalia; order Anaeroferrophillales; family Tharpellaceae; genus Tharpella. The sequence continues at coordinate 2,885 of JANTFH010000032.1, read as the reverse complement.
ACATACTCTTTCGCAATTCTGGCCCAGAAGCCGTCATTGTCATTGATCGACTCGTCATAGAGTTTCTGATACTCTTCACGGCTTTTGAAGTAGGCTTTGGCCCGGAACTCTGCCGGTACCTCGTAGACTTGTTTCAGTTCTGTGTCTGCCATCGAAAATCCTCCTGCGCAATGAATGGTTTAAGGTTTGTAACCTCTCTTTATAAATTTAAGCTCCGCTTCCGGCGGAAACTGTTTGCTGGTGAGAGGTTGCCGCTTTAAGTGCATACAAAATATAGTCGACGAAAACCAGAACGGCAAGTGTCCGCTTAATCGACGCAACTATATCACTATGCGTGAATTATGACCTTATAAGAGCGTTATAAAAATGTCAAGAAAAAAGTGTTATCAGGAAAAGGGTAATCTCTTATTGCCGTTGATTAGGGTCGGATAAATGGGTTTTTCGGGGGATAATTTGTCTTTGAAAGCTCACTTCTTATTCTGCCACTGCCAGTTAACGTAAACAGAGAAAACAATTGTGGTTGAGGAGGGTAACGGCTCTCCTTTTCGCCGGATTGTATACAAATTACGCTTGACATCTTTCAGATTATGGTTTAGTGATAAACCGTTATTTTATTCGGCTTGACTATGCGCTATTTTTCGCAAGCTGACAGGGTTGGGTTAAGGCTCGCTTTTCGCGGTGATGAGTGAGCTGTTTTAGCTTCTCTTGATGGGTGACAATAACTACATTATAAGGGGGAAATTAGATGGGAAAGTACGAAGAACTTTATAAACGTTCAATCGAATCTCCAAATGAGTATTGGGCGGAAGCCGCCGCTGATGTCGAGTGGGTCAAGAAGTGGGACAAGGTTCTTGATGATTCAAGAGCGCCCAATTTTTACAGCTGGTTTACCGGAGCTGAACTTAATACCTGTTATAATGCGATCGATTACCATGTGGAGAACGGCCGGGCCGATCAGGTGGCGATTATCTATGACAGCCCGCAGACCGATACCGTCAGGAAAATTACCTATAATGAACTTTTAGATCAGGTCTCCCGTTTTGCCGGGGTTTTGACCGCCCAGGGCCTTAAGAAAGGGGACACGGCAATTATCTATATGCCGATGATTCCGGAGACCGCGGTGGCGATGCTCGCCTGTGCCCGGATCGGCGTCGTCCATTCGGTGGTTTTCGGCGGTTTTGCTCCGAACGAGCTGGCGATCCGAATTAATGATGCCAAACCCAAGCTGATGATCTCCGCCTCCTGCGGCCTTGAAGGGGCGACCAAGGTGCTGCCCTATAAACCGCTGCTCGACAAAGCCATTGAGCTGGCCGACGTCAAACCGGAAAAATGCATTATTTTTCAGCGTCCCCAGGTTAAATCGGAACTCATTGCCGGGCGTGATTTTGACTGGCAGGAGCTCTATGACGCCGCCGAGCCGGTCGGTTGTACTACGGTCAAAGCGACGGATCCGCTCTATATCCTTTATACTTCGGGGACGACCGGGATTCCCAAAGGAGTGGTCCGTGACAACGGCGGCCATGTCGTCGCCTTGAAGCAGAGTATGCGTCAGGTCTACGGGGTTGAACCCGGCGATGTCTACTGGGCCGCTTCCGATGTCGGCTGGGTTGTCGGTCACTCCTATATCGTTTACGCCCCGCTCTTTTTAGGCTGTACCACTATCCTCTATGAAGGAAAACCGATCGGCACCCCCGATGCCGGTGCTTTCTGGCGGGTGATCTCCGAACATCAGGTCAAGGTTCTCTTTACCGCTCCGACTGCGTTCCGGGCGATCAAGAAGGAGGATCCCAACGGCGAATTTCTCAAAAAATATGATGTCTCCTGTTTCAAGTATCTATTCCTAGCCGGTGAACGGCTCGATCCCGATACCTATCACTGGGCTTCGGATCTGCTCGGCATCCCGGTTATCGATCACTGGTGGCAGACGGAGACCGGCTGGGCGATTGCCGCCAATTGTCTCGGGATTGAACAGTTTCCGATTAAACCGGGTTCACCGACCAAGGCGGTTCCGGGTTACAATGTCAAGATTCTCGATAATGACGGTAAAGAGCTGGGGCCCAATGAGGAGGGCATCGTTACGATTAAACTGCCGCTGCCTCCGGGCTGCCTGCCGACCCTGTGGCAGCAGGATCAGCGTTATGTCGAGTCCTATGTCAGCGTCTACCCCGGTTACTACTTTACCGGTGACGGCGGCTACATTGATGAGGATGGTTATATCTATATCATGGGCCGGGTCGATGACGTTATCAACGTGGCCGGCCATCGGCTCTCGACCGGCGGTATGGAGGAGATTGTCGCTACCCATCCCGATGTCGCCGAGTGTGCCGTTCTAGGGGTTGAAGACAACCTTAAAGGTCAGGTTCCGGTCGGTTTCTTTGTTCTCAAAGCCGGGGTCACCAAATCCTCGGATGAGATTGCCAAGGAGTGCGTGCAGATGGTCCGGGAGCAGATCGGGCCGGTAGCCTGTTTTAAGCTTGCGGCCGAGGTTCCGCGTCTGCCCAAGACCCGTTCCGGCAAGATCCTGCGCGGCACCATGCGCAAGATTGCCGACAATGAGGATTACCGGATGCCCTCAACCATCGATGATCCCACGGTTTTAGACGAGATCGAAGAGGTTGTGGTCAAGATCGGTTACGGTAAAGCCCGCCAGTAGCGGCAGAAAGTAGTTTTCAGCAATAAACAAGGCCCGCATCCTTAGCAAAGGTTGCGGGCCTTGTTACTACTCAGCCAAGTAATATATTCAGTCTTTTAAGGAGGGGACGGGGGTGGTTTTTCTTAACGCCTAGCGGAGAAAAGCCTCCCCCGGCCCCGGATTTGCTGTCAGACTGGATAGCTATCGGGCCTTTTTTATTGCTCTAAAAGAATTCCCTGATATTCAGCCACAT
>JANTFH010000031.1 GCA_024763535.1 Thermodesulfobacteriota bacterium | reverse complement strand
TATTTTCTTGTTTTTTAACAAGAAAATGTTCTGATAAGAGCACTTATTTGCGGGCCAATAAATCTCTTTTGGGTTGCGGGGCCTATCCCCGCATTAGGATTATTTACATTCTATACAGTATCACAACCTTCTAACATGAAAGTTGAAACTATGGCTGTTGACATTCTACTCGCAACATACAACGGAGGAAAATTTCTCTCGGCACAAATCAATTCGGTCCTGAACCAAACCTACAAAGACTGGCACTTGCTGATCAGCGACGACAGGTCAAATGATGCCACTGTAGAAATTGTTTCTGAATACATCAAAAGATACCCCCGTCAAATAAAACTTTTTATCAACGAAACACGGCTGGGATCATGCCAGAATTTCAACAGGTTACTGCAAATATCCAACTCCGACCATATAATGTTTTGTGATCAGGATGATATCTGGTTACCAAACAAGATCGAGTTGTCACTTAAAGAAATGGTAAATACAGAGACAAAACATCCGGGCACACCAATTTTAATTCATACTGACTTAAAAATTATAAATGAGAAAGATATTGTTATCGCCGATTCTTTCTGGGAAACCATTAAACTCAACCCGGACAAAAGGACTGTCAATGATGTGCTCGGAACGTGCAATACCAACGGCAACACCATACTTATAAATAAAAAATTAAAGGATATTATTGGTTCAATTCCTGACAAAGCTCTCATGCACGACTGGTGGTCTGCTATTGTCGCGGCTCAATTCGGTTTAATCGTGCCTTTGAAAAAACAAACAGTCCTTTATAGACAACACCCCGATAATGCTGTAGGAGCAGTAAGTATTATCAACCGGTTGCCGCAGGCCCACATCTATCTGGGAAACATATACAAACAAATACTTGAATTTGAAAGAATATATAATTTACATCATTCAATCCCGAAGATCTTTTTTTATAAATTTTTAAGTCTGGCAAAAAATTATCTGTTTCTGTAAGCAAAGGTTAATGCCATATATTTAATTTACAATGAGCTCAAAGATTCCGGGTTATTTATGTCATATTTCGTCATAGCAGGTTGATATGATAGTGAAAACAACCTCAACATTAATGAAAGAATGCGGTTTCTGCCGTTGACAACTATGGATTTATGACAGATAACCAGAAAAATTTAACTGAAGGGAGACGTTTAGCCCGGAACGTTATTTGGAATTTAATCGGTATCGGATCACCTCTTCTGGTCGCGGTTGTTGCAATTCCTATATTAATCAAAGAGCTGGGTACAGAGCGCTTCGGAATACTCACTCTGGCCTGGATGGCAGTCGGCTATTTCAACCTCTTTGACTTTGGACTCGGCCGAGCTCTTACCCAACTGGTGGCAGACAAACTGGGCCGTAATCAAAATGAAGAGATCCCTCGTCTAATTTGGACAGCAATGATACTGTTGCTGGGTCTGGGCATTATTGGAGCGCTGATTGCAGCTTTACTCTCGCCGATGCTGGTTTCGAGTATTTTAAAAATACCAGAGAAACTTCAGGTTGAAACCTTGACGGTTTTCTATCTGCTGGCCGCTTCCATACCTTTTGTTGTCAGTTCAACCGGATTATGGGGTATACTTGAAGCCCATCAACGTTTCTTTCTGATCAATATCGTCCGTATTCCTCTTGGGATTTGTACATTTATGGGGCCACTGGCAGCTCTGGCCTTCTCCCACAGTCTGGTTCCGGTGGTCGCAGTCCTGATCGTTGCCCGCCTGGTTTCATGGAGTATCGCTGTATTTCTTTGCCTTCACCTAAGACCAGACCTGCGCCACTCCTTCGGAATCGACAAAACCCAGATAAAACAATTAATCAATTTCGGCGGATGGATGACCGTAACGAACCTGGTCGGTCCCCTAATGACCCATCTGGATCGATTTTTTATCGGCAGTGTAGTCTCTATGACCGCTGTCGCCTACTATGCAACCCCATATGAAATGGTAACCAGACTCTGGCTTATTCCCGGAGCTCTTATGGGAGTAATGTTCCCCGCCTTCACCACCTCTCTGGCTCAAGATAAAAAGCATGCCTTAAACCTTTTCAACCGGTCAGTTATTTATATTTTTCTGGTCCTTTTCCCAATCGTCCTCATTTTGGTAACGTTTGCTCACGAAGGTCTGACCTTGTGGCTTAACCGCGAGTTCGCCGACAACAGTTCATTAGTTCTGCAATTATTAGCTGTTGGAGTTTTTATTAATTGTCTCGCTGGTGTGCCCTTTGGGTTTATACAAAGTGCCGGCAGACCGGATATTACGGCTAAGCTGCACCTGTTAGAGCTGCCACTCTACCTGCTGATATTGTGGTGGCTGCTCAATATCTATGGTATCATAGGAGCCGCCATCGCCTGGTTGCTGCGAGTATCTGCCGATACCGTACTCCAATTTTTTCTGGCTTACAGAATATTGCCGGCCTCACTTTCATCCAAAATAAACCAGCTGACCATGACCGCTGCCGCATTATTAATTATGGCCCTAGGTACAGTCACTCAGACTCTCATGATGAAAGGAATATTCATCCTGCTGACACTACTTACATTCACGATCACTGCCTGGTTTGTCATACTAAACCGGAAAGAGCGAAATACTATTCTTAACTACCTGCACTCAAAAATAATTTCAATCTGAAACAAGAAAAAAATACTATGGGTCAAAACAACTCCATAAACACCAAACCGCAACCAAACTGTATCCTCTGCGGCAAGCCGGGCTTAACGAAATATCAAAACCTCCAGGACTGTCTTTTCAAAACGCCCGGCAGATGGGATTTTAAGAGCTGCACGAACCCTGGATGCGGTTCAATCTGGCTGGATCCGATGCCGTGCGAAACTGATCTCAGTAAATTATACCAGACCTATTATACCCATAAACAACAATATGGCACATCACAAAACCGTCTGAAATGCATAAATTTTCTGTACTCAGTATTGAAAACGGCCTGGGGAGTATGCTTACATTGCACACCGATCTACCGGGAACGAAGACGCCTTTTTTTAATGTATCTTGAAAATCAACCCCCAGGAAAACTTCTTGAAGTAGGCTGCGGAAACGGTAGACGGCTAATGTCCCTCAGGGCCTTGGGCTGGCAAACACTGGGACAGGAAGTGGACACCATTTCCGCTGAACTTGCCGAGGAAAACTACAATCTGGAAGTGAAACTTGGGTTGCTGGAAAATCTAGGTATTGCGGAAGAAACTTTTGACGCAGTTATCATGAACCACGTTATTGAGCACGTGACTGATCCGAAAAAAATCATGGGCAGCTGCCGAAAACTTTTAAAACCCGGTGGACAGCTTATCGTTGTCACTCCCAACCTCAAAAGCCTGGGCCATAAGCTATTCGGGCGACACTGGCTGGGCCTGGATCCGCCGCGGCATCTTCATCTATTCTCTAGCAAGACGCTCTTAAACCTTGCCGAAAATTCCGGGTTTCATCAATGCCGGCTATGGACGAGTGCTGCAAATGCCCAGGTTTTCGCCAGTGCAAGTTTTGATATCCTGAGGGAAGGCCAACATAATCTGAGCGAAAGAGAAAAACTGAGCACCTATGTTTTTGCAATTGTTTCTCAAACTATAGCCTCAATTATCCATCAATTTAATAAAAACACTGGTGAGGAATGTATACTGGTAGCCGAAAAATGACTTCAACAAAACCTGAAAAACACAATATCTGTGCCGTCATCGTAACCTATCAACCAGATAGTGGTTTAGAAAAGCGACTCAACCGAATCGTCAAACTGGTAGACAGGGTAATAGTTATCGACAACCACTCCGAAGATTCTACGGCGGTAAAGATACGCCGGTTAAGCCTGGAAATGAAAATCACGCTGCTTCTGAACCGCAATAACCGGGGAATCGCCACCGCCCTGAATCAGGGAGTTAAAATAGCTCTTGAATTGGGTTATAACTGGGCCCTACTCTTCGATCAGGATAGTAACCCCAAAGAAAATATTGTAGAAAATCTCGCTGACGTCTTCATGAAATTCCCGGAAAAGGAGAAACTAGCACTTATAGGATCGAATTACTATGACTCAAACAGTGGGATGAAACTCTACACCCCCGGAGATAAAATTGATACTGACTGGATAGAGCAAAAAACGGTTATTACTTCCGGTACTCTCCTGCAGTTGAACTTTCATAAAGATATAGGGCGTTTCAGAGATGAATTCTTTATTGATCATGTAGACCATGAATACTGCCTGAAGGCCCGGGCCCGAGGTTACCGTATAATTTTGACCAGAAAACCGCTTATGACTCACAGTCTAGGAGAAGCCACTGTCCATAAAGTGCTGGGAAGATCGATAACCATCTCCAATCATTCCGCCTTCAGACATTATTATATGATGCGAAATCACATAGTTCTGAGTAAAGAATACCTCTTCCAAGAACCGTCCTGGGTCATAACCACCCTCTTCTGGAGATTGATTGCAAATATTCTTATAATCCCCTTTGAAAAGAATACATCAACTAAGATTAAATACTGTTTTATTGGTCTATTTGACGGTCTAACCTCAAACTTCATAAGGGTTATAAACAACCCAACCTGCAACTGACGGCGATATTAACGGCCGCCTGGGATCAGCAACATATAAACTTGCTCTTTAACTTCTGCAGGGCTCCCATAAACCTATAGATGGTAACTATCTTTATACAGTTAAAACAGTGAAGCTGATAGTATGGAGGCAAGGCTTTATCTTTACTGATCGCCAGTTCTTCATTAAACTGATTGATAAAACTCTGTTCACTGATGGAGTCCTGATGGCGGCGGAAAGCAGCCAGATATAAGGGAAGAGACAAAGGTGAGCCCTGCTTGGCAAAACGCAGCCAGAGGTCATAATCAAAAGCGGCTTTATATGAAGTATCCAGGCCGCTGCAACGCCGCCACAAACCCGATCGCCAGAAGGTTGCCGGCTGGTTGATGAAGTTTTCAGTCCAGAGAACCCGGCGGCTGAAACGATAACCCAGCAGGTTCTTGTAAAAGGTTATCCCCCGACGAACTTCATTCCCACATTCATCAATTATCCGGCAGCGGCCGTAGAGCCACTCATATTCAGGTTGATTAACAAAAGCCCTGACAACTTTTTGTAAAGCCCCGGGCAGCAACAGATCATCAGCTCCGAGCCAGCCGCAGATCTCACCCTCAGCCTTACTCATACCGAAATTTATGGCATCAGCCGGTCCCGAATCAATCCGCTGAATCAGTCGGCAGTGATTCTGATATTCTTTGGCTATCTCAACGGTTTGATCATTTGAGCCGCCATCACAGATAATATATTCAAGTCTGAAGTCACCCTTCTGCACCAGCACACTCTCGATCGTCTGCCGGATAAAACGGGCGCCGTTAAGAACCGGGGTAACTATCGTTACTTTTATCATCTCTTGACAGAACCGTTTTTATCCTGACTTTCATCAAGCCGATCTTGGCGCTCCTCCAGCAACCCCAGGCGCTGAGTCAGGGTTTTAATCTGATGTCTCTGCCGGCTAATCACCACTGAAAACTGGATCATAACCAGAATCAAACCGAGAATCAAAAGCAGCAGCAGAGCTGCCGGAGGATAATAGATTCCGGCCAGTTCCGCAAGATAATCGAGAGCTTTGCGCCAGATTGAAAAACCGAGAAAAAAAAGACCGCAGCCGAGCCATAAAAGGGCGTATCCCTCATCCAGCCGACGGCGACGAATGAGCTCGAAAACCAGAAATAAAAAAGCCAGGCTGGCAAGTGACGCCACCACCAGCAAACGATCAAAAACCATCCCTTAAAAACACCTCCGCAAACAGGTTTATGTTTACTTAACCACCGGCCTCAAGTGGGTCATTAAAATTGCCAGCAGGACCTTAGCCATATAGTGCAGAGAACGCCCGGGACTAATTGAGCTGCTACCTCCCTGACGCGGTGCCATCCGCACCGGGACTTCGACAACATTGAAGCCGTTCCGGGCCAATAAAACAACCTCTTCCGGCTCCGGATAATCTATCGCCGGATAGTTCTCCGCCAGAAAGACAATTGCTTGCCGATTGTAAGCTCTGAATCCCGAAGTATTATCCCGTACCCGGCGACCGAGACAGAGAGAGTTAACCATCTCTAAAATTCTGATACCCAACCGCCGGCTGAAAGTAGACTTAAAGCCGCCCTCCGTAATAAAACGGGAGCCGATAACCACATCAACTCCATCAACCCTAAGTCCCTTCAGTAAAGCCTCAATCTCTGAAGCTAAATGCTGGCCGTCACCATCAAATTTTATCACAATCTCAAAACCGTGCTGGGCCGCAAAGAGGAAACCGGTCTGTACGGCCCCGCCTATACCCAGGTTACAGGCCAAATCAACAACTACAGCCCGGCCGGCGGTTCGGGCACAAGTGACAGTATCATCTTTTGAGCCATCATTAACCACCAGAATTTCAAAATCCCGGCCAAGTCCATCCAGTGAGTTAATAACCTCACAGATATTATCAGACTCATTGTAAGCAGGGATTATTATTAAATGTTTCATCTTTGTTTTTAAGAACACTGGGATAAAAAAGATTTTTCAAATGGAATTCGTATACCAGTTTTAAGGTTAACCGGCAAGGTAATCTTGCCCGCAACAGTTCCAAACACAGTACTCCGCCACAAATGACATAAAAAAAGGGTCAGTTGAAAATTATCAACTGACCCCTTGATTTTATTTGGCGGGCAATGCGGGATTCGAACCCACGACCTTTGGCTTCGGAGGCCAACACTCTATCCAGCTGAGCTAATTGCCCGAGATTGTTTTTGCGGACGCACCTGATAGCACAGTCTGCCAGGATTGACAAGAAAAAGATTATCCGACAACGACTCCCTCATTCGCAGATGAATCTTTTCCGAATCAGTTCGGCAGCGGCCTCGGATCCGACCCCGGCATTGGCAAGCCACTGTTGGTGGCCGTCTGCACCAACCCGGTTGACCACCGCAAACAGGGCCGACCCCTGCACCCGGTTCAGGTTACAGAGACGGGCAAAGGCGTATGCCTCCATCTGTTCAAATTGAGCCTGATAAAAGCTTTCGATGCGACCGGCTGCGCGATTATCGGCGGTGATTGTTGCCAGTGTCAGACAATGGCCTCCGGCAACTGACTCAGAGACAAAAGGCTTCTCCGGCAAAGACAATGGAGAAATTATCGGAGCAGGGAAATAACCGCTTTGCTCAACCTCGGAGAGATCGCCTAAAGAGATTTTCTCCGGAGATACCAGGGTGCCGATCGGGTAATCAGCCAAAGCTTCAGGATAGACACCACAGGTTCCGGTAAGCAGGGCCGTCTCAATTTCAAACTTTAGCAGCAGATCCTGAAAACCGGCGGCAAAGTCAACCAGACCCACTCCTAAAGCTGCCAGCAGCAGCGGCTTTAGGCGATGCTTAAAAAGCTTTTCACTCTCCCGTTCAAAGGCACCATCCGCCAACAGCGGCTGCAGTTCTTCAATAACGGCGGCACAGATTAATCGCACAAAACTACTCTTCCACCACCATGCCGGAGGTTGCGTCAAGGGCTTTATGGAGTTTGAGCATGCCCCGCTGAACCAGAGATTCGCTATCCTCTCCCGACCGGGCCATAACCCCGGCCACCGCCACCGAGAGAAAGAGATCCAGGGCATCAATCCTCATCGCCCCAGCTAAAAGCTTGATCTTCTCCGCCGTCACCTTGGTTCCCTCGGGAGCTGAATTAACCAGGATCATCCAGAAAGTCGCTTCATCATAGAGACCAACACTATCAGCCATACGGGTGATCGAATTCAATTGATCGAAAACCGCCCGGTTGGTATTCTCCCAGCTCTCGGTCCCCAGAGCTTCAATAAAGGTACTGTAATTTTTTATGCGGAGAAAAATCAGAGAAAAAGGCGTCTGATAGCGATCCTGACAGGCCAGTTGACTCTGAACCAGCTCATACATCGCTCTGCGGCTGGGAATTCCGGCCGCAGTTTCAACCGCAAACGGAAAACCCTCACCATGGTCGACATACTGCGTAACCAGGCGCAACACCCCGACCTTCCCGGCCCGGCCGCAAACTGGATAGAAAGTAACTTTGGATAATACCGGAGCCGAATCAATCAAGCCCGCGCCCGCATCTTCATCACAGGTATCTGTAACCTCCGGCACCAACTCCGACCAGGGCCTGCCGATAACCTGATCCGCCTTAACCCCGCTAACCTCTTCCAGCTGCGGGCTCAGATATTCGACCAGACCAGCCTCATCAAGCATCACCAGACCACAACCGGTTCCCACCGCAACCGCTGTCAAAATATCAAGATTGATATCACTCATAATTTTTTACTCCGCGTTAGTGTAAGAAGCTAAGTTGACGAGTTTCCTTTTTTCCTCTATTTAAGCCGGACGGCAGTTAATCGTCCGATAATCATAATGGAGACCAGATATCATGATTGAAATGCGACAGATCCAGGTTTTCCTGGCCGTCAGCGAACTCCTTAATTTCAGCCGGGCGGCAGAGAAAATCCATCTCAGCCAACCGACTGTAAGCGGCCATCTTAAAACCCTGGAGAGATACCTCAAAGTTGAACTGATAGAGCGGGGTCAGCGAGAAATCCGTCTGACTCCGGCCGGCGAGCTGTTTCATCCTTTCGCCCGGCGGATTTTCGCCCTCCAGAAACGAGCCATCAGTGAAATGGCTCTCTATGCCGGAGCCGAAACCGGCAGGCTTGAAATCGGCGGCAGCAACACTCCCGGAGAGTATGTCCTGCCCGCAGCCGTCGGCCATTTCCGCCACCGCCACCGCCAGGCCGAAATAACCCTGAAGATCGGCGACAGCAGCTCCATCACAGATCTGGTCGGCGACGGTAAACTTGAGCTCGGCCTGGTTGGGGTCGCCGCTCCGAAAAGTGATTTCAACTCCCGGATATGTCTTGAGGACGAGCTGATTCTGGTTGCCGGCCTCAAGCTTTCAGAGCGCCTTGAGATCCCGGAGCAGATCACCCTAGAAGAGCTTAAAAAACTTCCCTTCATCCTGAGAGAACAAGGATCCGGTTCCCGCCGGGTTCTGGAAACAGCCCTCTCCAAAAAGGGACTCAAGCGATTCAGTGAACTGAACCTGATTGCGGAGATGGGCAGTGCCGAAGCCATCCGTCAAGCCCTGAAAAACGATCTTGGAGTTGCCGTCGTCTCGAATCTTTCAGTTGATGAAGACCTTGAAAACGGTAAATTGAAAAAAATCCTGCTGCCGGGTGAGCCGATCCGCCGGCCCTTCTACCTGATTGCCAATAAAGAGCGTACCCTCTCACCCTTAGCCGCGGCTTTCAGACGCTTTATCCTGAAGATGCACGAAAGCCCTGAAAGCAACCTAGAATAAAACGTCCGGCAGGCCCACCATATCCAGCAGGTCATAAACCCCGGGAGGCTGGCGGACAATCCAGCGGGAAGCCCGCAAGGCACCCTTGGCGAAAGGCTCCAGGGTCTGGCTGCTGTGTGTCACCTCAAGGCTTTCTCCGGAACCGGCAAATATAATCGTGTGTTCGCTGTTTAAGCTGCCGCCCCGGATACTGGAGATCGCGATCTCCTTCTGCGGGCGCTCGCCGAGCAAACCCCAGCGTGAATTGTGCCGTAAAGAGTCAGCTAAAGACCAGCCCCGTTTTTCCGCTACAATCTGTGCCATTATCAGGGCGGTACTGCTCGGAGCGTTGCGTTTTTTGCGATGATGCTTTTCGACAATCTCAATATCAATCGTATCGTGCGGCAGAACCTTGGCGGCATTACTCATCATGCGCCAGGCCAGATTCATCATCGTACTCATATTCGGACTCAACAGGGCCGCTACCGGATTAAGGATATCCGCCAGTTCGTCAAGTTGATCCGCTGTAAAACCGGTAGTTCCGATAACCATCGGCTTCCGGTTTTCGGCAGCCCAGCCCGCAAGTTTCATGGTCGCTTCGGGTGAGCTGAAATCGACCACTACGTCAAGATTGCCGGAAGCGACTGCCGAATCCAGCCGGGCGAAGCTTTCATCCGCCACCGGATGAGCCGCAATCGGCAGGGCCGTAACCTTTTCACTCTCTTCCAGAAACTCCATAAAGGCCCGGCCCATCCGCCCCGAAGCCCCGGCTACCGCAACATGCAACATAATCGTTATATCCTTACTCCATAAAAAACACTTATATTTACTAGCCTTTTCCAGCTGCCGTTTAAACTTCCGACCGGAAAAATCAGACTTCCGATTTAAGACTTCGGTTCAACAGGTCACTGACCGCCTGATGCGGATCTTTGCCCTCTTCCAGAATCTTATAAACCTGCTCAGTAATCGGGGCCGACACCCCAAGTTTAGCCGCCAGCTGAAAAGTTGAAATCGTCGTTTTAACCCCTTCGGCAACCATATTCATCCCTGCCAGAATCTCCGGCAGGGATTTTCCCCGGCCCAGTTCGAGGCCGACACTCCGGTTGCGGGAAAGATCTCCAGTGCAGGTCAATACCAGATCACCCATACCTGCCAGACCGGCAAAAGTATCTCTCCGGGCCCCGGCGGCAACCCCGAGACGGGTCATCTCCGACAACCCCCGGGTAATCAGGGCCGCCCGGGTATTGGAACCGAAACCCAGGCCATCGGCAATACCGGCGGCCAGAGCCATAACATTCTTTAAGGAACCGCCAAATTCGATACCGATCACATCGGAGTTGGTATAGACCCGGAAACGTTCACCACTGAAAACCTTCTGCACTAAACCGGCAACCGCCTCATCGGCCGCCGCCGCCACTACCGCCGTCGGCAGTCCTTTGGCTACTTCACGCGCGAATGAGGGACCTGAAAGAAAAGCCATATCCGCTTTACGCCCGGCTTTCTGCAACTCTTCACTGATAACCTGCGACATCGTCATCAGGCTCTCATTCTCAATTCCTTTGGAAGCTGAAACCAGCACCCGACCGTCCTCAAAATGAGGTAGCAACTCCCGCAGAACCCGCCGCATCAGCTGTGAGGGCGGCACCAGCAGAATCAACTCCCGGCCTTTAACCACCTCGGCCAGGGAATTGGTGAACTCCAGTTCCTCATGCAGACTGATGTCAGGCAGAAAAAGATCGTTCTCCTTCGTCTCGCGCATCCGCTCAACCAGATCCGCCTCATAGGCCCAAAGTGTAACCCGGTGTCCGATCCGGGCCAGCAGATCAGCCAGAGCCGTACCCCAGCTGCCCGCGCCGACAACTCCGATATCCATAGTCCAACCTCTTTCTTGAAGAGAGCAGCTTAAATTATCTTATCCCGGCTTCAGATAAGTTCGTATTCACGCAAAACCTGAGTCAGACGCTCGCGGTTGGCCGGAGCCAGCGGAGCCAGCGGCAGACGCAGTTCATCTTCGATCTTGCCCATCATCGCCACCGCGGTTTTCACCGGCACCGGATTGGTTTCGATAAAGAGCGTCGTACACAGTTTCTGCAGACGGTGATGCAACTCCTGAGCCCGCTTTAAGTCACCTCCGGTAAAAGCATCGTAGATACCGGAGATCAGAGAAGGCGCGATATTGGCGGTCACCGAAATAACCCCGCGGCCGCCGACACACATCTGCGGGAAAAAAGTGAAATCATCACCCGACAAAAGGTCGAAATCATCACCGCAGCAGGCGATAATTTCCGAAGCCCGCTGCATCGAAGCCGTCGCCTCCTTGATACCAACGACATTCGGCAATTCCGCCAGGCGGCCGACCGTTTGTGCCTGCAGATCGACACTCGTCCGGCCCGGCACGTTGTAGAGAACATTGGGGATATCAACACTTTCGGCAATCGCCTTAAAATGCTGATAGAGACCCTCCTGCGAAGGTTTATTGTAATAGGGGGTAATCAACAGAACCCCGTCGGCGCCGACATCCCGGGCATACTGGGTAAGGCGAATTGATTCGGCCGTATTATTAGACCCGGTTCCGGCAATAACCGGCACCCGGCCGGCAACCGCGTCAACCACGATCTTGATCACCTGATGATGTTCCTCGTGCGACAGGGTTGCCGACTCCCCGGTTGTGCCGCAGGGAATAATCGCATCGGTACCGCCCTCTATCTGAAACTCAACCAGCTCCCGCAGGGCGGTTTCATCCACGACTCCATTCTTAAACGGGGTAACTATCGCTACCATTGCTCCTGCAAACATCGCAAACTCCTTAATCAGTAATACAATTCATATCTTCCAGAAAATCCCGGTCAATAACTCCTCTATATACGATAAGAGCGCCCCCTTCAAGGAAAACTTCCGTAAAGGTTTCACCCTCTTTTTTGTAGTAAATCGTCAAACTTTCACCCGACCGGGTAATAACTTTTGTCGGTGATTCAACCAGAGAGTGTTCACAGGCAATAAGGGCCCCAGCCACAGCCCCGGTGCCGCAGGCCAGCGTCTCACCCTCGACCCCGCGCTCATAGGTGCGGATTGAAAGAGTGTAGTCATCCTCAATTTTGATGAAATTGACATTGGTGCCGGCCGGAGCAAAACTCTGATGATAACGAATCGCCGCACCGCGTTCCGCCACATCAACCAGATCCAGATCTCTCTCTACCATAACCACCGCATGCGGCACCCCGGTATTGATAAAATCGATCTTCTCCAGGGCCCCGCCGCAATCAATCTCCAGATGTTGGCGGCCGGCGGGCCGGGTCATCTCCAGTTTAACCAGGGCGCCGTCCACCTGAGCCCGGATAGAACCAGCCAGGGTGGTAAAAACCATTTCACTGCCGGTAATCCGTTTCAAAAAAGCGAACCGGGCGGCACAGCGGCCGCCGTTGCCGCACATCTCGGCTTCCGAACCGTCAGCGTTATAAAAACGCCAGAGAAAATCAGCATAGGGATCATCCTCGATCAGAATCAGACCATCGGCCCCGACCCCGGTTGAGCGCCGGCACAATGCGGCGATCAATTTGACCCGTTCGGTAACCGGGAAAATCGCCTTCCGGTTATCGATAATAATAAAATCATTACCACTGCCTTGCATCTTCCAGAAAGATATTTCATCATGTATCGACAACGCCTAAACCCTCCAAACTCCCTGCTTGCGCAGTCTTAAAATTTTATTCCGAACCTCGCCGCACAGGGCACGGACATAGTCACTGCTGTAATCCGGGTAACTCCAGCGTAAGGGAATATATTGACCACACTCATAAACCAGAGTGAGATCGGCATAGATCCCCCGCCCCAGATAGGGGCGATGCGGTACCGCCTTGGTTGAAGCTAAAATCAGGTGCTCCAAAGCCAGGTATCCGGGGTCCAGATTAACCCGGCGGCCGCCGGCTATCGCATATTCCGCCTCCAGCCGGTCACAAATAAGTTTAGCCGAAACCAACCCGGTTCGAGCCAGCGGCTTTGCGAAGAAAAAAATATAACGGCCCAGATTCTCTCCCATCTCCCGGCTGTAGTACTGTGAATGGGAAAATGAGATCCAGAAGGAGCTCAGGTCAATCGGCCCGAATTCAGCTTCCAGAGACCCGGCCAGAGCCTGAGCCAGCTCTTTCTCTCCGGAGAGAACACTGATCAGCAGGGCCCCGGGTTCAGGCTCATGATATTTTACTCCCGGCTTCATCTATTGCAAACGTTTATAATAAGCGGTTATTTCCCGCGCCCCGGCAGCGGCGGTGCCGGTTTTCCCAACCACCACTCCGGCTGCCAGGTTAGCGACCTGGGCCGCCTCCTCCAGAGTAACTCCGGCCATTGACGCCGCCAGGGTCAAAACCGAAATCACCGTATCACCGGCCCCGGTAACATCAAACACCTCACGGGCCTGCGTCGGCAGCAGCAGCGGCGGCCGCTTTTTGGGAAAGATTGCCATACCCTCTTCACCCCTGGTGATAACCACTGACCGACTCCGAAAACGCTCCTTTATTTTAGCTCCGGCCGCCAGCAGGCTCTCATCGTTCACAACAAAACCGCATGCCTGTCCGGCCTCAGCGGCATTGGGTGTGACCAGATCGACATCATGGTAAATATCATAGTTTGCGACTTTAGGGTCGAGCGCCAGAAATAGATTACGCCTCCGGGTCTCAGAAACCAAAAGATCGAACAACTCTTTCTCAACCACTCCTTTACCATAATCGGAGATAATCACACCGTCAACGCCATCAAGAGCTTTGATAATCTCCTGCTGCAACTGTGCCTTGATCTCAGTCGAAAACGGCAGAATCGTCTCCCGATCAAAACGCACGACCTGCTGCCGATGGGCGATAACCCGAGTTTTAACTGAAGTTTCTCTCTCCGCGTCGGCCACCAGCCCACGGGTGCCGCAGCCGCTCTCTTCAAGTTCCTGCCGTAAGAGCCGGCCGTAGTGATCATCACCAACCAGAGCTACGATCTCCGGCAATGCTTCAAGCGCCAGCAGGTTGCGTACGACATTGGCAGCCCCGCCCGGCAGACTGTCACGCCGGCGAACCGAGACCACCGGCACCGGGGCCTCAGGAGAGATTCTCTCAACCACGCCGCGAACAAAGCAGTCAATCATAACATCGCCGAAGACCAGTATCCGGCGCCCTTGCATGGCCGCCAGCAGGCTCTCAAGCCGCTCCCGGGAAATATTTTTATCACTGTTTTTCATAGATTCTCACTGTTTCCTGGTAATTGCCGGAAAATATCACCTGTTTTCCTGCTCTTCATAACCGAAACGCTGCAACTGCGAGGCGTTTCGAGTCCAGTTTTTGGCCACTGATACATGGAGTTCAAGATAGGCCGGAATCCCGACGAAGGCCTCAATTGCCTGCCGGGACTTGATCCCGATCTGCTTTAATTTAGAGCCTTTGCGACCGATAATTATGCCTTTCTGCGAATTCTGCTCGACATATATTGAAGCACCGATACTGAGACGTTTCTCGAGATCTTTATAGTAATCTATCTCAACCGCGACCGAATAGGGAATCTCGTCCCGGGTCAGGTTGAAGATCTGCTCCCGGATTACCTCCTGTACCCAGAAACGTTCACTCATTTCGGTCTGCACGTCATCCGGAAAATAAGCCGGGTGAAACGGCATTTTCGCTTCAATCTCACTGACTAAAACCGCGACTCCAACCCCGTCCCGGGCGGCGATAAAATGAATGATGGCCGGGTCAAGATCAAATTCACCCGTAAGTTCCCGATACATCGGCAGCTTTTTCAGCACCTCCCCGTCCCTATCCGGCAGCAGGTCGATCTTGTTGATCGCGATCAGAAAAGGAATTTCATCACTCAATGCCTGAGTCAGAATTTCACATTCTCCCGGCCGCATCCGGCTCGATGAAGCCTCGAGAATAATCAACGCCAGATCGGCATCACGCCAGGCACTTTTGGAGATCTCTACCAGGGCCTCGTTCAATTTACCCCGGGGCGTATGCAGGCCCGGAGTATCCACTAAAACCAGCTGGCTTTCGGGAAGATTTTTGATGCCGACAATCCGGTTGCGGGTGGTCTGCGGTTTGTCGGTGACAATCGCGATCTTCTCATCCAGAATATTGTTGAGCAGGGTCGATTTTCCGACATTGGGACGGCCGATAAGGGCGACAAAACCGCTGCGAAATTTACTCATTTAAGTTTTTTTACGCCTCCGCAAAGTCCGAAAAAAGGTCTGCAGCAAGGCTGCCGACTCAACTGCAAAAATCCCGCTGGTAACCGGAAAAGTATGGTTTAAGCGATGATCTTCCGCCAGTTCATAAAGGGTCGTCAAGGCTCCGCCTTTGGGATCGGGACAACCGTAAACCACCCGACCGATACGAGCCTGCAAGAGGGCTCCGGCGCACATGATGCAGGGCTCCAGCGTCACATACAGGGTCACCTCAGAGAGTCGCCAGTCGCCGAGTTTAAGGCTTGCCGTCTGAATCACTTCAATCTCGGCGTGGGAGAGAGCCAGGCTCTTCTCCTCTTTCCGGTTGCGCCCCCGGGCGATCACCTCACCACCCTTAACCGCCACCGCCCCGACCGGGATCTCATCCGCAACTAAAGCCAGCCGGGCTTCATCCAGAGCCAGAGACATATAGAGATGATCAAGCATCTACAGGAAAATCCCTAAGTATCCCGATAAATATTTCAAGCAAAAAATCAGGCAATTTTTACAGGCACCCTGAATTCATGGTTGACGCCACCTCTTGACATAGAGTAATGGTTGGAATAATCCAATTTTTTTTCGCAAAGGACACCTTCTAGTGATGCCCAAAAGCCGCCGCGCCGCAATCCGCACCTACGACCGCCACGCCGATAAATGGTATGAACGTGAACGTTCACTGATTACGGAAATCCCGCTGCGAATTATCGTCAACGAGGAGTATCTGGCAACCTTGAACCGGACTCCCGGCAACGATTTCCTCCTGAGTACAGGTTTTATCTATTACCAGGGTCTGATTGGTCGCGCCGAAGATATCTTAAGCCACGACCTGACCGCAGACGGCAAGGAACTATCCCTGACCCCACTGACAACCGACACCATATCTTTTCAGCTTAAAAAACCGCTTGCCGGTCGACGCCCGGAAAGCGCGGCTTCTATCTGGTCGAAAATAAACTCGCAGATCGAGAAAAACCGAGCACATAATTTCACTCTGGCGCCGCAGCTGATCGCCGGTCTGCCGGATGAGATGATCAAAGAGCAGAAGCTCTACACCAGCACCGCGGGGGCCCACGCCGTAGCCCTGCTCAGTCAGGATGGACACATCCGTCACTGTGAAGAGGATGTCGGCCGCACCAATGCTCTCGACAAGATTGTCGGCTACTGCCTTACCCGGAAAATCGATATGAATAGTTCAGGAGCCCTGTTCAGCGGCCGTATAAACCTGGAGATGGCGGTCAAAATCGCCCGGGCCGGATTCAAACTGATCCTTTCGGTCTCAGCCCCGACCGCCACCGCAGTAACCGTTTTGCAGGAGCTCGGGGTTACTTACATCGGCTCCCTTAAGGGTGAATCGTTTACCATTTTTAACGGTTCAATCCAGGGGGAGGAGGATTAAGCCCTGACGACATAGACCCCGCAGCCGGCATTTTCAACCACTTCGGCTGAAACACTGCCGAGGAAAGCGCGTTTTACCGCTCCTTTCCCGGTACTGCCGATTACCAGCAGATCTATATCGTGAACCCGAGCCAGATCGACGATAGCGCTGGCGGGTTCACCTTCAACCACAATTGTCTCTAAAGCGATACCCCTCTCCGCCGCCAGCTTACGAACAACAAAAAAGGCGTGTTCGATAATTTTCTCCCAACGCTCATTCACCTCTTTCGCCGAGATCCCCCGAACGAAAAGATCATCGTAGTCCCGCATCCGGTCGGTTTTAACAAAAACCGCCAGCAGCTCATTCTTCAGTTTGTCGGCCTGACTGCCGGCCAGCCAGACGGCCTCATAGACCGCTTTGTCGGAAACCGCAGAACCGTCAACCGCCACCATTATCTTTCTTCGAATCTCCAACATTATCAGTCTCCCTCTTCACAACTAATCCAGATCATCAAAACGGGAAAAGTCGCTCTCCAAAGCCGCCAGTTCACCGGACGACATCTCCGGCGGCCCTTCAGCATACTCATCATAACGTTTATCAAGATTGCGAAAGGTGGTAAATTTTCCGCAAAACTGCAGTTCCGCGACTCCGGTCGGGCCGTTCCGCTGTTTGCGGATCAGGATCTCGGCTTTCCCCGCATTTTCCGGATTATCCTTATTGTAGACCTCATCCCGATAAACGAACATGATGACATCGGCATCCTGTTCAATCGCCCCTGATTCGCGCAGATCAGAGAGCTGAGGTCGTTTGTCGGGGCGCGACTCTACGGCCCGATTCAGCTGGGAGAGCGCAATCACCGGTACATCCAGCTCCTTTGCCATCGCCTTCAATGAACGTGAAATTTCCGAGATCTCACGCTCACGACTCTCACCGTCGCCACGCATGAGTTGCAGATAATCGACTACAACCAAGTCCAGCCCCTTGTCATTTTTCAAACGCCGGGCCTTGGCCCGCATCTCCATCACCGTAATCGCAGAGGTATCATCAATATAGATCGGCAACTCCGAAACCTCGGACGCGGCCGCCGACAAACGCGGCCAGTCCTCATCCTTGAGCATCCCGCCCCTTAAAGCATTGGCATCGATCTCGGACTGGCTGCAGAGCATTCTGGTTACCAGCTGTACCTTCGACATCTCCAGCGAAAAAAAGACAACCTTGCTGTTACCGTCCTGATGAGCGGCGCTGTTCTGGGCGATATTCAGGGCAAATGAGGTTTTCCCCATACTCGGCCGGCCGGCGATGATAATCAGATCCGACCGCTGGAGCCCGTTGGTCAGCTTATCGATCCTGTCAAATCCGGTAGGGATGCCGGTAAGGGGTGAATTACTGCGATAAGCCGCGTCAATAGCGGCGAAACTATCCTTAACCACTTCATCAACCGGGCTGACTTCAGACTGACCCCGATTACGGGCGACCTCAAGAATGGCTTTCTCGGCCTGATCAACCAGAGTGTCAACATCTTCAATTTCACCATAGCTTTTCTCAATGATTTCGGTGGAAGTGTTGATCAGACTCCTAAGCAGAGATTTGTTTTTAACAATGCGGGCGTAAGCCGTCAGGTTGGCCGCGGTATGAACGTTATCAACCAGCGATGAGAGATAACCGCTGCCGCCGACGGCATCAAGCTTCTGTCGCTGTTTCAGATGGTCCGCGACCGTCACCAGGTCGATCGGCTCATGGTTCTTCGCCAAAGCCAGGATTGACTTGAAGATCTCCCGGTTACCGGGGCGATAGAAATCGTCCTCTTTGACGTAGTCGGTTACCTGGGTCAAGGCTTCATTTTCGAGCATGACACCACCCAGCAGGGCCTCCTCCGCCATCAGGCTCTGCGGGGGGATTCTGAGGATCTCGGCACTCTTTTGTTTGTTCTGATTCAGGGTCATTTCTACTAACCTAAAGGGAAGGATTCCGGCACACAAAGAAATCGACGTAACTCGATTATGGGTGATCCGGATCATACACACATTTGCCCGCGCTTTTCAACCATAAAAACCGGACGCAGAGATTTTGAGGGTAAAATTGTAACGACGAGATAAAAAAAGGTTAGCTGGAAGTTAGAGGGAGCAGGGGCAATGAGCCGCCTGGTGACCACTGGAAAGAATCTTCCCGACCCGACAAAAGGAGTTATCAACACTCCCCGGAAAGATCATCGGCTAAAAAGCAAGAATCAGAAGAAAAGGTAATTTAGTAAAGTATAAATTTCCAGCAGCGGACACTGGCCGTTGGCCGCTGCTGGAAAAGATCATATCTTAATCGGTTTTAAGCTTCAACCGTTTCGGCACTGTCATCCGATTCGGCTACAGCCTCAACCTCACTCTCGGTCGCAGCAGCTTCCTCAAGCGGTGTTTCCTCGGCCGCATCCGCCTCCAGCACGACATCATCCTGATCACCGACAACCACGACCTTGACTTCCGCCACGATCCCCATCTGCACTTTGATCAGGGCCTTGAAATCACCAGTACTTTTTATCGCTTCCGGCAACTCAATCTTGCGCCGGTCGATCTCGATATCTTTCTCCTGCAGCTGCTCGGCAATATCCATCACCGTCACTGAACCGAAGAGTTTACCCTGTTCGCCGACTTTGCGCTCGAACTCTAAAGTCAGAGTCTGCAAACGATCACGCAGCGCCTCACCCTGAGCCTGGTGCCGCAGCCGTTTCTTCTCCAGCCCCCGCAGGTGGTGCTGGACATATTTAACATTGCTTTCATTGGCGATTATCGCCCGGCCGGTCGGCAACAGGTAGTTACGGGCATAACCATCGGCCACGGTGACTGTGTCGCCGATATTACCCAGATGTTCAACCGGCTCCTGTAAAATTATACGCATTATAAAATCCTCCAAAAATACTTTCCTTCAGCCTCTCTCCCGGAGAAAACCGGGTTACTCCTCCAGTCTCTGTCGCCGGCGAGTAATTCTGGCCCTGAAATCGAACCAGATATCAAACACTCCGAGAAGAATGAAAAAGATAAAAAGAAACTGAAAAGCTAAAAAAATAAAAAATATAAAAAACCTCGGCAGTCTGCCAACCGCAAAACTCTCAAACGCAAACTGCAGAATCGCAAAGCCTTGTACCAGATAGGCAAAAAGCAGGATTCCGGTACAATTCAGTACCACTATCCGCAACAGACCTGATAACGGGGCAAACATAATGGCGGCCAGTGACAGTATCAGAGGCCAGACCAACTGCGGGTACACCTGCAGCCGGGAAAACGGAACCGCATCCTTAAGAATCTCCGGCGGAGACGAATAGCGCCTGCCGTAAAAGATCCGGGCGGCCCCGAAAGCAAAGGCCTGCAGGGAGAAATAAGCCACAAAGAGCAGAGTTGGGAAAAAAGACCCGGCCCAGACGGCAACCTCTTCCGCCGCCTGCCGCAAAACCGCCAGTTGATCAGCCGATACCCCGGCATTTTGATAAAGAGCATAAACCGCTTCGATATTCACCCGGAGAAAACGTTCGGTTAATATCACCGGGTTGGTTCCCTGGCCGGAACTGATCCAGACCATAACCACAATTATCGCAAAGGTTGTAACGGCGGCAGCCAGAAACAGAGTCTCAACCCCAAAACGCCGGCGCCGCATAAGATCATCCAGCACCAGACTGGAGAGACCGAACTCAAAAAAGTAGACGGCCACCGGTGACGGCGTCCGGAACACTAAAAAGAGCAAAGCGACCACCGCGGCCACCATGGCAACCAGCGGCCAGCGCAGATTCGTCTGAAAACGCAGGTAAATTCCCGGGGCCATCGCCGCCATACCGACCAGAGCCCCGAAAATCGGGAAAAGGGCCCCGCCCAGGTAGAGCATAATCGTAATCGCCACGGTTATCGGCAATGTCCGACTTACAATAACCTGATCTTCAACCACAACTTACAATCCCAAATTTTCCGGCCGCAACCGGCAATTCAAACAAGACTACGACTCAACCGTTAATACGGTTTCGGCGAACTCACCGAAAAAGGCAGCAGAGCGATATTACGAGCCCGTTTAATTGCTACCATCAGTTCCCGCTGATGGGCTGAGCAGGTACCGGAAATACGCCGGGGCACAATTTTACCCTTCTCGCTGATATAGTAACGCAGCAGGCGTACATCCTTATAATCAATCTTCAAAGAGCTGTCGGCACAAAAACGACAATATTTTCTTCGAGTCACAAAAGAGCGACGCCGACTGCCCCCTTTAGCATCCGTTGTTTTCTTCGCAAAAGCCATTATTCTTCTCCCGATTTTTCATCTTCAGATTCATCCTCAGCCGCAACCGCTTCAACCTCAGTGCTGCTAACCTCGGCCGCAACCGCTTCGACAACCTCGGCTTTCGGAGCTTCCGTAACAGTACTCTCTTCAGCACTCTCTTCGGCACTCTCTTCGCCCTCAGCTGTCTCTAACTCCGGCTCAGGAATTTCTTCCTGGACATAATCATCCGCCAACCGTATCGAGAGGAATTTAATCACTGACTCGGTAATCTTGAAACGTCTTTCGATCTCTTTCAGACAGGCGGCGGGACAGGCAATACGCACCAGGATATAACGTCCCTCGGCAAATTTTTTCACGGGGTAGGCCAGAGTACGAATACCCCAGTCTTCACGGTGTAAAAGTTCACCTGCCAGTTTCTCAAGCGTCCCGTTCAGGATCTCGTCCACCTTCTCCACATCCTCACTCGGCAGATTGCCGGGGTGGATGTAGATCAATTCATACTTTCTCACAACTTCACTCATTTTTCAGATATCCTCCTTCTGAGTTAAGTAGCCCCTTTTCATCACTGCCAACGGCATCAGGAGCAAGGAAGTTCGGCTGCTTTTCCGGGCCCTTCCCGGAAAATGCGAACCAAAAAGGAGCCTGCTACACCAAGAGCCCGAAAATTGCAAGCTTTTTCAACAGCAGACCCCGTAAATCATACTTTTTCCAGTTCATATAAACGGCTCCCAAGACCGATTTTTTCCGCATATTCGAGCTGCAGGCGCCAGTCAACCTCGGGATAGATAACCTTGAACTTGTCGCAACCGGGAGCGGTTTCATCTCCGAGAACGCTCCCGGGCAGGCCCGGAGCCGCTATCACCAGGTCGGCACAGGCCTGATCCAGAGCCACCGGATCTCGTGATGCAAGAATACCGATATCAGCAACTACCGGCGTATCATTATGGTTGTAGCAGTCGCAGGCGGGACTTACCTGCATAACAAAATTTATAAAAAAACAGCGCTCCCGTTTTCCGGCACAAGCCCCGTAAGCGTATTCGATCATCTTCTCCTGGAAAATTGAGCCGGTCTCCGTCCAGCGCACGTTGATCGCACTCTTGGGGCAGATCAGAATACACTCGCCGCAACCGATACAGGGTTCGTTATCGATCACCGCTTTGCCGCTCTCCGGATCCAGGCTGATAGCTTGCGCCGGGCACCACTCCAGACACTGACCACAGCCGACACAGCGCTTGCGCGTTACCTTGGGACTGATATTGGCGTGCTGGGCCAGTTTTCCCTCCCGACCGGCACACCCCATGCCGAGATTTTTCAAGGCTCCACCGAAACCCGGCAACTCATGCCCCTTAAAATGACTCATGACTACCATCGCATCGGCATTAACAATTTCGGAGGCAATCTTAACCTCCTGAAAGTGCATCAGATCAACCTCAATCGTATGCACGCTGTTACCGATCAGACCGTCGGCAATCAGCACCGGGGCATCGAGAACCGTAAAATTAAAGCCGTGCCGGGCCGCCGTTTCCAAATGCTTGACGGCATCACTGCGGGAACCGACATAGAGGGTATTGGTATCGGTGATAAAGGCTTTCCCCTCGAGCTTGTGAATCAGATCAACTACCGGCCGCACCAGAATCGGCCGGATGAATGAAGTATTGCCCTCTTCACCGAAATGAAGCTTAATCGCTGTCAGAGATTGCGGCCTGATGCCTTCAGATATACCCGCTGTTTCTAAAAGACGGGTTATTTTAGTCATCAGGTTGTCTTTGAAATTGGCCCTGAGATCCGCCATATAAACCTTACTTGCCATACCTCAACTCCTTGACAACTGCATTAAATAAAAAAGAGAGCCCTGACATCGGCTCTCTTAAGCTTGTAACTCCCTGGTAGGCGGTACTGGGTTTGAACCAGTGACTTCCACCGTGTGAAGGTGGCACTCTCCCGCTGAGTTAACCGCCCGAAGAGAACTCTATATAAAACTATAACTGATTAATGTAAAGAGAGCAACCATGAACTTTTAACAACGACCGAAAATCACTTTAAACCGCAGGCCGCTGCCAACTTTACCAGATAAAAAAAACGGCTGCCCCGCTACTTCACGAAACAGCCGCTTTAATGCTTCCCGCTCTCCGCCGGGATGTGGACGGCTACCACTCCAGGACAGCTGCCGCCCAGGTCAGACCGCCACCGAAAACAGTCATCAGAACAATGTCTCCGGGTTCCAGGAATCCGGTATCAACCGCTTCGCTTAGAGCCACCGGTATGGTTCCGGCGGAAGAGTTCCCATAACGGTCAATATTAACAAAAACATCATCCATCGGTTTCTTGAACTGCTTGGCCAGCATCTCGATAATCCGCATATTGGCCTGATGGGGAATGATTTTGGTAATCTGATCCAGAGTCACTCCGGCCCGGACCAGGGCCCGATTGGAAACCTCGACCATATTCTTGATCGCGTGCTTGAAAATTTCACGACCTTTCATTTTAATGTAAGTATTATCAATGTCAAAATCCTTGGTTACCGGGGTAGCCGAACCCAACCCCTGGATATAGAGCAGATTGCCTAAATTACCATCAGAACCGGTCTCAACCGACAACAGCCGATGGCCATCGGCCCGGGCCCCGACTACCGCCGCCCCGACCGCATCGCCGAACAGGACTGCGGTGGTTCGATCCTCCCAATCAAGATGATGACTGACAATTTCGCCACCAATCACAAGAATGTTCATATCGGGATCACATTTCAGATACTTATCGGCAATTGAAAGCCCGTAGATAAATCCGGAACAGGCGGCACAGACATCCATACCGGTTGCTTTATCAGCCCCGAGTATTGCCTGCACCGTACAGGCTCCGGACGGCATCAGGTGATCCGGCGTCATGGTTCCGGCCAGGACTAGATCAAGATCAGCCGCATCGACTCCGGCCATAGCTAAAGCCTGCCGGGCCGCTGGTACCGCGAAATCAGAAAATTTCTCACCCGGCCGGGCAATGTGCCGGGATTTAATCCCGGTACGCTGGACAATCCACTCATCACTGGTATCCATGATCTTTTCAAGATCAAAATTGGTCAAAACATTGTCCGGAGCCGCACACCCCGTACCTAAAATTACATTGTGTTTCATCCCATCACCCTCATAAAAATCATCGGAAACAAGACGGCTGAAGAGAACCGTTCTGATATGTAGTTTAACAAAAAAATACTCTAGACTTAAGTTTTCGGCTATTAGCATTTCTATTGAAAAAAGTACAACTTTTTTATCAAATTCAGAACATAATCTAAATTATTAACCGGAGATCCTGATTAATTGCCTAAAGAAAAGAGAGTTCCATACTAATTTCGATTTTTAAGTTGACATTTATTTTCCACTCGTTTATAAAGCGCTCTCGAAATTAACTGAAGCGCGGGAATAACTCAGTGGTAGAGTGCGACCTTGCCAAGGTCGAAGTCGCGGGTTCAAATCCCGTTTCCCGCTCCATTTCATTTAGTTCCGTCTGAAAATCAGCCCTAAAAGCTGATTTTTTTTGGCGCCATCGCCAAGTGGTAAGGCAGAGGTCTGCAAAACCTCCATCTCCGGTTCAAATCCGGATGGCGCCTCCAACTTTTCTCTGTAGCGGTTCCCGAAAAAAACGCCCGGATGGCGGAATAGGTAGACGCAAGGGACTTAAAATCCCTCGGGATAATATCCCGTGCCGGTTCGATTCCGGCTCCGGGCACCACTGAAACAGTCAACATAAAGTAAAGGGTTGTCGGCATCTTGCCGGCAACCCTTTTTCTATGCCTGAAGGTAGCAGATTTTAAAATTTTTACTTTGATTGACCTTTGTCAAAAAACATCAGTAAAAAACCGATACATCTCCCAGCAATTGCGGCCGTAGGTTCTCTTTTAGTACTACAAAAGATCAGGCCTATTAAACTCACAAAATTATCAGCACTTAAAATTATTCAGATCTGGTTAAATTCAGTACCCCGCTATCATAGTAATTTGCACCACTGGCTTCTATACTGTAATTTCCTTTAATTAAATCTCCATTACGAGTGCCGGAGGATGTAATGATTGCCAAATACTTACCACACCAATATGAGGAGTTAATTGTTAACCTGTCACCCGATACACTTCCGGAGATGACAACATTATTCACATCACCACAAATAGTGTCGTAATAATTTCCACTTCCAACAATCTGGTTATCCCTCTGAGTCATATGCATGAGCATCTCGCCGGAGCCTCCGGAGTTACTGCGCCAGGTACCTTTCCAGATTCCGGTTATACCCTTTTCCGGTGGTGAAGTAAATTGTTCCAGATTGACGGCTGCCGTAAACAGCAACCGTGTCATAGACACATCTCCAGCGATTGCGACCCCTCCCAATGTATCAATCGAAGACAGCACAATAATTTTCTTTACTTTATGGCTATCAATCCCAGGAAACCATTGATCCGGCACTCCCAGCAGTTTTCCATGAGGTGCAATTTCTTGGGGCTCACTTGTACCCAGCAGCTTACCATTACCATAAGCCATCAAAGTAATTTCGCCGCCAACATTCCCGTAATTTGTAACAGTAAGCCCTTTCCAGACTGTAACTCCGGCGAACTCACTATAAAGAAATGCCAGTTTTGAACTGTGTTTACCCTCGAGCATAAACTCAGCTACACCACCAGCTGAACTCTCCAATGAAACACGACAATGAATATATCCGCCTTCAGGTATTTCAATCATTCCTGAACTGGCCACACCACTAAGTTCTCTTACATCAATCAGGGTCTCTCCCAAAGACCCAACAGAATGATGCCCCTGATAAACTTGTGAACCATCTATATCGTAAAGTGTGATCACAACCTCAGCTGGATCCAGGCCGGTGTTATCAATGGTCAGAAAATCCTCCCAATGGTTGTTGCCATCCGTCAGATGTGGAATAAAAATCTGCTTGTCAGCCAGAGCTGGTAAAGCAAACAAAATAAGCATAAAAAATACAGTTAAAACTTTTAATCTTTTCATATTCACCTCTTAAATAGATTTATTGCTTGAATTCAACACGTAAGTGCAACTTTAATTGGTTGGTAAAATAGCATGATATCAGATTTAAGCATTAAAGAAAAGCGCTCATACAAACACCGAAATCGCCGAAGTCGCCTCGGTGACTGGGAAAGTGACACCATTATTGGCCGAATAAGTTAAGATCTTCCCGTACCGTTTGATGGTTGGTTGAAGAATTGAGATTGGCAGGTGATAGCTTCAGTTTATATCACATCTAATCTCCATGTTATTCTTTGGGTGTAAAGTGCAAAATAGTTGTTGCATCAGACTACAACTTGTGCCTATAAGAGAATTTAGAAATTAATATTGCTGGCCACTCCCGTTGAAAGGCGGGGCCGGAAAGCCACGGGTCTTGTCACTGAAACCTTAAAGACAGCCGGGTTGCCTCTTGATTAAGAGCAATCTGACTGTCTTTTTTTTATGCATGGGAGACCAAAAGCAGTTTCATAAAATCAAGTATCAAATTGAATTAAAATTCAAATAATAATCTTTTTATAAATTGAGCCATAACTTATCAGGAGGATTAGATGAGATATTTGAGTGCTTCGGCCGTTTTATTAACTGTATTAGTCTTTACGGTTTCCCCGGTTTTTTCTGAAGATGCCTTTTCCGATCTTTTTTCCCAGACCAAAATCTGTTTTTCCCATATTGCGATTACTGAAGGTTGGAAGACTGAAGTTGCGGTTCTGAATCCAACCGCAAAAACCGTGATCGGAAACTTTACTTTCTATGATATGGCTGGCAATCAAC
>JANTFH010000030.1 GCA_024763535.1 Thermodesulfobacteriota bacterium | reverse complement strand
GAATTGGTGCTCGAATATTCGCCGCTGCCGGCAACCGTCTGCGGCAAGGTCTGCCCGAATCCCTGCATGGATGCCTGCAGCCGCAACGTTTTCCTGAGAGAACCGGTTGAGATCGGTTATCTCGGCAGTTTAAGCCTTGACACTCCGGCTCCCAAAAAAGCGGCTGCACGTAAAGAGAAGGTTGCTGTCATCGGTGGCGGCCCGGCGGGTCTGGCTGCTGCCTGGAAACTTGCGCTGGAGGGCGTTCAGGTTACTATTTTTGAAACCGAAGCTGAACTCGGCGGTAAAATCTACCAATGCATACCCGAAGAACGTCTGCCCCGGGATATTCTTAACACCGAACTTGAACGTTTTAAGACACTCGGTGTGGAAGTCAAAACCAACACTGCGGTTACAGCGGAAAAATTTGCTGAAATTCAGAAGGAATATGCGGCGGTGGTGCTTGCCGGCGGGGCTCACGCCCCGCGCATGATTCCCTTTCCCGGCTATGAAGATGTTATTCCCGGGATCACATTCCTGAAAGCCTTGAACAACCGCCAGCCGATCACCATGGACGGTAAGCGGGTGGTCATCATCGGCGCCGGTAATGTCGGCATGGATATTGCCGTTGAGGCCTATAATCTGGGCGCAGCTTCGGTGATTGCGGTTGATATTCAGGCCCCGGCAAGTTTTGGTAAGGAGCAGCAGATGGCCGCCGCCCGCGGAACTCAGATTCTCTATCCTAAATTTACCGACCGCTACGTTAAATCAGAAAAGAAGATCTACTTTAAGGATGGAAGTTTCCTCGATGTCGATGCCGTGCTTATCTCAATCGGCGAAAGTCCTGAACTTGATTATCTGCCTGAAGATATGGCTAAAGATCGCGGTTATTTGAAGGTCGATCAGTGGGGCCGGACCAACTATAAAGGCCTCTATGCCGCCGGTGATGTTACGGCCCCGGGTCTGATTACCAATGCTCTGGGTGCCGGTCGTTATACGGCAGAAGCTGTAATTGCTGATTTTGATAACGTCCGTCTGGCTGATCGTGATACGACCATGGTTGACTATGACCGGATCCGCTCCGAATATTATGAACGTGACCGCCAGAAAGCCGGTGAAGATGGTGATACAGAAGCCCTGCGCTGTCTCTCCTGCGGTACCTGCCGCGACTGTTCCACCTGTGAAGAGTCCTGCTTTCGCGGGGCCATCACCCGGGAAGAGACGGAAGACGGCGGTTTTCAATATGTCGTCAATGAAGATCAGTGCATCGGCTGCGGTTTCTGTGCGGCCGTGTGCCCCTGCGGTATCTGGCAGATGAATCCTGCGTCATAGCAGGCTCATCTACTGCGTCAATCTGCAATTTTTGTCACAACGACGTACTGTGTTTGGAAGCCTATGTGTGGAATAATCGGTATCTACAATCATCCGGAGGCGAGTAATCTGGCTTACCTGGGTCTCTATGCGATGCAACATCGGGGCCAGGAGAGCGCGGGTATCATCTCAACCGACGGAACTGAATTCTACTCCCATAAGGCGATGGGTCTGGTCTCGGATATTTTCCCTCTGGATGTTATTGACCGGCTCCACGGTAACACCGCCATCGGCCATGTCCGCTACTCTACTACCGGCGCCAGTCTCTTAAACAACAGCCAGCCGTTCATGATAAATTACGCCCACGGTACTCTGGCAATAGCTCACAATGGTAACCTGGTTAACGCCGAAGACATAAAGCATGATTTAGTCAGTAAAGGCTCGATCTTCCAGTCATCCATGGATACCGAAGTGATCATGCACCTGATTGCGGGATTCCAGGAACCCAATCTGGTGGAGAGTATCGCGGCGGCTTTGAGACGGGTCAAAGGCGCCTACTCGCTGGTTTTTATGAATGGCAAGTGTCTGGTTGCCGCCCGTGATCCGCATGGAGTTCGGCCTCTGGTTTTAGGGAAACTTAACGATACCTATATAGTAGCTTCCGAATCCTGTGTCTTTGATCTAATTGAAGCCGAATTTGTACGCGAGGTTGAACCCGGTGAAATTCTGGTTATTAGCAGTAAAGGGCTCAAATCATACCACCCATTTCCGGAGCAGAAAGCCGCCAACTGCATCTTTGAACATATCTATTTCGCCCGGCCCGACAGTACCCTGTTCGGTGATACCGTCTACAACGTCAGAAAAAGACTGGGACGGCTGCTGGCCCGCGAACATCCGGTCGAGGCCGATATGGTGGTCCCGGTACCGGATTCCGGAATCCCGGCCGCTTTAGGCTATGCCCAGGAGCTCAATATCCCCTGGGAATTGGCCCTGATCCGCAACCACTATGTCGGCCGCACCTTTATTGAACCAAGCCAGTCTATCCGCCACTTCGGCGTCAAGATTAAACTTAATGCAATCAAAAGCATGTTTGCCGGCAAACGGGTCGTTATTGTCGATGATTCCATCGTCCGCGGCACCACCATGCGGAAAATAATCAAGATGATTCGCGCCGCCGGAGCTCTGGAGATCCATGTCCGCATCAGCTCCCCGCCGACGGATTTCCCCTGCTATTACGGCATCGACACCCCGACCCGTAATGAACTGATCGCCTCCAGCCACTCGATTGATGATATCCGCCGCTATATCACTGCGGATTCGTTAAATTATATCCACAGCAAAGATTTAGCCAAAGCCATAAATTGCAACCGCAGCTTCTGTGATGCCTGTTTTACCGGCAACTATCCAATCACCTTTCCCGGCATTGAAGGTCCGCGACTGGAACAGCCGCGACTGTTTTAAGCGCCCGGATACCCTCATGAACAATCGTGACACCGACCCCCAACCCTGGAAATTAATCGAAGATATTCCGGGCCCCGAACTCAAGGTTTTTAAGAGCCGTTTTGAACGGCGCCTGAACCCCCGCAACGGCAAGGAGCTGGAGTGCCTGATTCTTGATTCCCGAGACTGGGTAAATATCGTCGCTTTAACCCCGACCCGGGAGGTTGTCCTGGTAAAACAGTTCCGCTTCGGCAGCGGCCGGGTAACGATTGAGATCCCCGGCGGAATTATTGATCCCGGGGAAGAACATAAGGCCGCAGCTAAAAGAGAACTTAAGGAGGAGACCGGATTCATCTCCGACCGCTGGACCTATCTCGGAGCGACCGAACCCAACCCGGCGGTTCTGAACAACCTCTGCCACCACTGGCTGGCCGAGGATGTCATCTTGAAACATAAACTTGATTTGGATGACGGCGAAGACATCGCCATCATCACCGCCGGGGTTGAATCAATCAGAGAGGCGATCAGTGGCGGCCGCCTGCGTCACGCCCTGGCTCTGGCCGGCTTGAGTAAAGTTTTTGATTTAAGGCCGAGAAGCAGACCATGAAAATTACCCTGGCACAGCTAAACCCCACCGTCGGCGATGTGACCGGCAACCTTGACAAATTAAGCTCACGACTTAAGGAGGTTGCGTCAGAAAAACCGGATCTTATGATCCTGCCGGAGCTTTATCTGACCGGTTATCCGCCCCGGGATCTGCTCGATGACGACGCCTTTATCAGAGCCTGCGATGCCGCCCTGACTGAACTTCAGAAAATCTCCCTGGACTTTCCTGAAATCGCCATCCTCACCGGCACAGTCAGCCGCTGCCGGCTTGAACACGGAAAAAAATTACACAACAGCGCGATCCTGATTGAAAACGGCAGGACTCTTTTCCGGCAGGATAAAACCCTGCTGCCGGCTTATGATGTTTTCGATGAGAACCGTTATTTCGAACCGGCGAAAGAGGTCAGGGTCTATCCTTTCCGGGGTGAACTCCTAGGAATTTCCATCTGTGAAGATGCCTGGAACGAGGCTGGGGCAAAGCTGCCGCACCTCTATGCGCAAAACCCGATCCAGCAATTGAGCCGGGCCGGGGCGACCCTGCTGATCAACCTCTCGGCCTCACCCTACTATCTCGGCAAGGAGGAGCTTCGTTTTGCGACCCTGGCCCACCAGAGTAAACAGCTGGGCCTGCCGCTGGTGATGGTCAACCAGGTCGGCGGCAATGACGAATTAATTTTCGACGGCTGCAGCCTGGTACTCAACAATCAGGGAGAAAAGATTGCCCAGGCCCCGCCGTTTGTCGAAAAAATATTCTCCATTGACTCTAAACAATTCAAGCTCTCAACTCCGGCTAAGCCGGCATTTATAGACCAAAGCCCGCAAGATCCCATGGCTCAGCTTGAAAGTGCTCTGGTTTTAGGGATCAGAGACTATTTTGAAAAATGCGGTTTTTCAGAAACCGTCATCGGCCTCTCCGGCGGCATCGACTCCGCTCTGACCTGCGCCCTGGCGGTTAAAGCTCTGGGTCCGGAAAGAGTCTGGGGTATTACCATGCCGTCACCCTACTCCTCCGGCGGCAGCGTTGATGATTCCCGCAACCTTGCCGACAATCTCGGGATCCGTTTTGACAATATTCCGATCAGCAACCTCTATCAAAGCTATCTCGAAACCCTGCAGCCGATCTTTGCTGAACGGCCTATGGATCTGACCGAGGAGAATATCCAGGCCCGGATTAGGGGAAATCTTCTGATGTCGGTTGCCAACAAGTTCAACCGCCTGCTGCTGACCACCGGCAACAAGAGTGAACTTGCCGTCGGCTACTGCACCCTTTACGGTGATATGAGCGGCGGTCTGGCACCGATTTCCGACCTGCCGAAAGGACTGGTCTACAAACTGGCCCGTCATTGTAACCGCAAAAGTATAATTATCCCGGAATCAACCTTGACCAAGGAGCCCTCGGCCGAGCTGCGCCCGGATCAGAAAGACCAGGATTCCCTGCCTCCTTACGACATTCTTGACCGAATTCTGGAGCTCTATATTGATGAGGGAGTTGATGGCGCAACGATCGTCGTCCGGGAAGGATTCCCTAAAGCTACAGTAGACTGGATTATAACAGCGGTCAAACGCAATGAATATAAACGCCGCCAGGCTCCGCCCGGACTTAAAGTCACAAGCAAAGCCTTCGGCTGCGGCCGCCGCATGCCGATTGCGGCCCGCTACTGAAAACTACTGGCCGGCCTGAAGAAATATATCCGAAATCTCCGGATAGTTTCCGGCTTCCGGATCAACCACAACCACAACCTGTTTACCGGTACTGATCGCCATTAAAGCCACCGCCAGCATCTCTTTTGATTTATCCGGCTGCAGGATAAACCATTTGCTGACGAATGCCGGCGGCTCGGCCTGATCAGTTAAAGTGACAAAGCTATAATTCTTTGACGGCCCGGCCAGCTCAACCTTGCAGGTAAACCACTCCGAAGCGGCCAGTGCCCGACCCTGCAGAAGCAGCAATAATAATCCTGCCAGCAAACACCTGCCCAGACTTGCTCTGTGATATTTTTTCACTTCCAGTCTCTCCTTAAAATAGTAAAAATCTGAAACGACAATTGCCCAAATCCGACAAATCTCTTCCTTAAAAGAGTTAAACCTTACAAAATTCTCAAACCTCAAACCACCTCAAAGTGGGGACAAAATTCAATTCTGTCCCCGTGCGAAACAGGGCGAAACAAACTCCAACACTATTTGCTGCAAACATATGAGATACGCTGAAGAAAATAGTTCCCTTCTTTTTTATTCAAGCATCAATCATTCAACAATAACTGTAAACAGGGATAAACCGCTCCCGGTTTGTAATTCGGAAGCAAACCCTGATGCCGATTTTTATATACCAGGTAACAGGCGGCGCAAGTAACCCGGGCCGAATTATATTTGATTCTCATATATCCCTCTTCACCCCATTCGCGCCCCCAGGAGTTACGCAAAATCCAATACCCATCACCATTATTATCATCCCAGCCCACCAGAGCCACGACATGATCAGTCGGAGTATAGTAACAGGGCTGACCGTCTGGGCTCTCACAGGAACTCTCACTGTCTTCGTAAATCCCGCTCGCATAAGCATCAAAAGCGGAGTTGGTTAAAATCGCCGCATCAACTACCCCGAAGTAACGAATAGCAGTTTTAATGGCCGTAACATCATTGCACGGAAGACGATACCAGGAGATAAAACGGATAGTCGGCGGATTAAAATCTCGGGGACAGCTGTGATCATTCGGATCGTATGGCATCTGTTCTTCAAAACAGACCCCTTTCTCAATTAACGCATCAAGTTCTTCATAATCATAGTCGGAGCCGCTGCAACCATACACACCTTCATATAGAGGCGCGAGACAAAAGGTAATAAAAGCTTCTGAAAAATCGACACAGTTCTGATTATATCTGCCTGTAGCCACATTGTATGTGCCTTCCGCGGCAGCACAGGCACTGAAAGCATAGCAGGCTCCGCAACTTCCCTGACGACGCACCGGACCGATATAGCTCCGGCCCGGACCGACATGACGCAGGTCAAAATTTGCCGGCAGAGGTCGACCCAGATATGAGGATAAGGGACCTAAATCATTGTCATGGTTTGACTGCCGGGTCATCCCGGCAGTACGTCGGGGACGGTACCATCGCATCCTCTCACGTGAATCCCGGGAAAGTTTGACAACCCAGTTGCTGGATACCTTGAATTTGTAACCGTTGGCAGCTATCTTGGATCGGATATGAACCAGATCATCATCCGAATAAAAGGGGATTTTCCCGGAATCATAATTGCCGGCAGAACAAACCGCCACATTGCAGTTCAGCATCACAGCGACAACTACAAAAAGGAATGCGATCCGAATATAAAGGGAATTAACTGCTTTACGCAAAAACAAAAAATATGCCTTCTAAATTAGTCATAAAAACCTGCAACAAAACTCATCCGCCCGGTAAACCGGAAGATAGTGCGTTATCCTTAAAAGTCCAAGAACTTATTTTTTTCCACCGACAATTACCTGCCAACGAAAAAACCAACTCCACCCCGACACACTCAGAACAACATGCGTATCTCTACGCTAAAAGATATTCTTATGTCAAGATAAAGCATCATTCAGGGAAAATGATCCCGGCCCCTGCTAACATCGGATGTAACCGACAAAAATGATGATAACTGGCAACGCTGATGATTGACTAACATCTTCAGGGTATGATAGCATATAGACCGATTCTGCTTCCGCAAGACGGTAAAAAGATGTGAAGCCCAGAATTAACAATCAGCCACCAGTGCCTTGTAAGGTACATTTTTGCAGACATAATGGGTATTATTTGGCTGTATCACTAATAAAAGAGAGGTAATAATCATGCCGGAACAGGTAAAACGCTACGTTCTTGAAAATGATCTGGTCCTGACTTACAAGGGTAAAGGCTGGGCATTGATCGGTAACGGAGAAGAGCTTATCGCATCGGATAAGATGCATGCCAACATCAAGGTTCAGTACAAGGACGGCAAGACTATGCTTGAATTTATCCAGGAAGTAATAGCCAAAGATTTGGGAGTCGCGGCCAATTAAGAAAAGGGTGTAATCCGCTCCCGGGCAATCCGGGCGGCACCGATAAGGGCGGCTTCAGGGTTAAGAATTACCTTGACCGGAACCTGTTTAAGCCAGTCCGACATCCGCCCTTTGGCCCTGAACGCCTCCAGGAAATGTCCCCGGCCAAGAAAATCGATAATTTTAGCGGGAATGCCGCCGGCCAGATAGAGACCGCCCGAGGTCATCCCGGTAAGTGCCAGGTCACCGGCAACACTGCCCAGGATAGAGGTGAAATACGCCATGCTTCTTTCAGCTGCCGGATCACCGGCCGCGGCGGCAGCTACCACATCAGCCCCGCTTATTTCACCCGCGGGGAGATCCTCCGGAAACGCCCCGTCTATAACCCTGGGGGATGCCTGTTCCCTAAGCCAGTTAAAGATATTTACCAGGCCGGGGCCGGAAAGCAGTCGCTCACGGCTGACCCGTCCGAAGCGTTTCTGAAGATAGCGCCAGAGTTCCACTTCAGTCTCATTCCGGGGAGCAAAATCGGCATGTCCCCCCTCCGAAGAGATGATCATAAGCGGCCGGTCTGCGACCATGAAAGCCATGCCCAGACCGGTTCCCGGGGCCATAATCGCCACCGTCTCACTATCTTTTACAGCGCAATTGGAACCCGCCTGCAAAGAGACCAGATCACCATCTTCAAGCAGTGAAATTCCCGCCGCTGTTGCCACCAGATCATTCACCAGATGTAAACAGGGGCAGGAGAGTTCCCGCCGCATAACCCTCTCCTCAAGTTCCAGCCCGAGATTGGTTGCTACGACCCGGCCGTTAAACACCGGACCGGCAACCCCGAAACAGGCGGAAATCAAGTTACCCCGGCCCATTTCACGCGCCATAAACTCTTTCACCCTACCTATTAACTCAGCTTCACCACAACTCTTTAAGTTTGTTACTT
Organism: Thermodesulfobacteriota bacterium; assembly: GCA_024763535.1. Taxonomy (GTDB): domain Bacteria; phylum Desulfobacterota; class Anaeroferrophillalia; order Anaeroferrophillales; family Tharpellaceae; genus Tharpella. Next base: position 19,205 of record JANTFH010000030.1, on the reverse strand, counting down.
TTAAGCACTCAAACCTTTCAGACCCGGCAAGAAACAGGCCGAGATTAGTTTTGGTCGCACCAATATCAGCGGCCAGAATATAACTATGCATGAATGTCTGCTCCACAGCCACCATCACTCAGCGGTTCAAATTACGATGAAGTTAAAGCGGCGAAAGTTTCAATCAACTCTACAACCTGTGACTCAAGCTCCCCCTGCGGCCAGTCCAGAGCCAAAACCCGGCGGTCTTTGCTTAGTAAAGCGTTATAATCACCCTGAGCCTGGGCCGCAATCAGAGTCGCAAAACCGTACTCACTACCGGGAAGTTCAAGCTCCTCCTGCAGACCACCGCTCAGCTGCAAAAAAAGTCCTTTATTGCCGTCACCTTTATGCAACTGGCCGGTTGAGTGGAGAAAGCGGGGACCGAAGCCCAGGGTTACCGGTACCCGACAGGCTCTCTGCAGCTGTTTCTGCAGGCGCAAGAGCAGCCTGGAAAGTGCTTTGGTTCGCGGCAGATAGGCTGCAATCGCTATATAGTCACCGGGCTGAGCCATTTTAATAAAGCCTGTCAGCGCACTTTTCAAATCATTAAAACTGTAGAAATGGTGACTGCCGCTGATCTTTAATGCGGGACTTACAAACAGCCTCTTAGGCTCCGGTAATTCACCATTTTCCTGCCAGGCCGCCATCGCCCGGCGGGCCCCGATTTTGGCCGCCTCGACATCGGGCTGATCGAAAGGATTAATTCTGAGTACGGCTCCGATGGCGGCGGTTGCCATCTCAAAACGCCAGATCTCCTGCCCCAGACCGGACAATTTTGTCAGATTTAGAGACAGCACCGGTTCTCCGGCTCCCTTAACCTGTGAGCAGGCCCGATCCAGAAAATCATTATCATCGTTTTCCAAACGCATAAAAAGATAGACAAAGTCTTTAGCAATGGCATCCTTGAAGTCATGAAACGGCAGTTCATCTTCGGCCTCAACGATCACCGGCACCAACCCAAATCCGGATTTACCGATACTCTCGGCCAGCAGCTGCTCAAGCCAGACCGCAAACGGTTTAAGGGCGGGCGATAAGAGCAGAATAAGTTTATCGCGACCGGCAAGAACCATCTCCCCCAGAAAAGATCCGAGTTCAAGAGCCGGACTGGCCGCAGCCGGAACTCCAGCGGCACAGGCTGAAGCCATAACCTTGGCCTGGGCCAGGATCTCCGTAAGCGGCAGGCCCAGCAGCGCGGCCGGCAGCAGGCCGAAATAGGTTAAGGCCGAATAACGACCGCCGACGGTAGACGGGGTCGTAAAAATTTTACAAAAATTTTTTCTCCGGGCCAGCTCTTCAAGGCCTGAATTGGCGTCGGTAAGAGCAACGAAGTTCTCCCCGGGATTATCCTTCAGGAGCACCAGACTATGATAAAAGTAGTTAAAGAAGGAGAGCGTCTCCAGGGTGCCTCCCGATTTGCTGGCCACCAGAAAAAGAGTTGTTTCAAGTTCGTCCGCGACCACCAGCCGGGCCACGCTCTGCGGATGAGTGCTGTCTAAAATAATCACCGGCAAAAAGCCTTCGACCGCACCGAATATTTCCGCCCAGACCTCAGCAATCAGACTGCTGCCGCCCATACCGAGAACCACGACCCGGCGAAAGCCAGCCTCGACAATCTCCCCGGCAAAAGCCTCAAGCTCAGCCACCTCGGCAGCCATAGTTTCAGGCAACCCAAGCCAGCCGAGACGATTAGTAAGTTCAGGTACCTCGCTTCCGGCTTTATACTTTTCATCCCAGACACTAGGATCCTTATGCCAGATACGGCTGCCGATATCCGCTGCCGTCCACTCCTGCAGGCGCTTTTGCCAAGATGTTTTACAGGAACCACCGTCAATCTCCAGACGGTTCAGGGAGAAATTATGATTATCAGGTTCAGAAGCCATAACTGTTTATTCCTTCTTAAAGTGCAAAGGCAGCCGACACAGAGCTCTTTCCGACTATGTGACCGCTGCCTTTTATATTTTTACCGGACCTCTTCCGCCGAAACAGGAGGTTGATGATTCAGTGATAGCTCATGCTCCTACCGGCCACACAGAGCCCGGGCGCGGCGCACGATCTCGATCGAGGTGATTCTGAACTGTGGAAAGAGTTCAGCTGCCGGCGCTGAAGCCCCGAACTGGTCAATGGCTATGATATCACCCCGTTCACCGACATAACGGTGCCAACCCATCGACGACCCCGCCTCAATCACCAGACGGCGACCGCCGGGAGGAAGAATTTTATGTCTGTACGCCTTTGACTGACGATCAAAAAGAGCCCAGCAGGGCATACTGACGACCCGGGTTTTGATTCCGGCAGCCTGCAGTTCCGTTGCGGCCTCAACCGCGAGATGGAGTTCCGAACCCGTACCGATCAACGTAATCTCGGCATCCCGCTGATCCTCACCCATAACCACATAGGCACCCCGGACAACCTTGGCAGCGGCTTTTTCAGCAATGGCGGCCAGGGTCGGAACGTTCTGCCGGGTCAGGATCAGAGCCGTCGGTCCATCTTTACGGCGCAGAGCCGCAGCCCAGGCGGCAGCGGTCTCATTGGCATCCGCCGGACGTATAACATTAAGATTGGGAATCACTCTTAAACTGGCGAGATGTTCTATCGGTTGATGCGTCGGCCCGTCTTCACCGACCCCTATACTGTCATGGGTAAACACATAAATGACCGGCAGTCCCATCATTGCGGCGAGGCGAATCGCCGGTTTCATATAGTCACAGAAAACCATAAAGGTTCCCCCGAAAACCCGCAGCCCCCGATGCAGAGTCAAACCGTTCAAAATGGCGCCCATAGCGTGCTCACGCACTCCGAAACGAATATTGCGTCCCTGATATCCGGGAGCGGCGAAATCCGCATCTTTATCAATCAGCGTCTTGTTCGAAGGGCCAAGGTCGGCCGAGCCTCCCAGAAACTCCGGCAGCAGCGCTGCCAGAGCATTGATCGTTTTCCCGGAAGCCGCCCGGGTGGCAACCCCTTTTTCATCAACCGGGAAGCAGGGCAGAGACTGCTCCCAGTCGACCGGCAGTTCAGCTGCCTGACGACGCTCCCACTCGGCGGCAAGTTCGGGAAATTCGGCCTTGTAGGACGACATCATCTCCTGCCACTGCGCTTCATTTTTTTCACCGACAGCCTTAACCTCGCTGTACCTTGCATAGACCTCATCCGGAACCAGAAAATCAGGATTCGTCGGAAAACCGAGAGTTTCCTTACTTTTTACGACCTCTTCCGCCCCCAGAGGTGCTCCATGGGCGGCGGCACTGTCCTGCTTGGCCGGGCTGCCGAAACCGATATGAGTACGCACGGCAATCAGAGTCGGTCGTTCAAGGTCACTTCGAGCTTCCGTCAAAGCTGTGGCGATCGCTTGACAATCGTTGCCGTCGGCAACCTCTATAACCTGCCAGCCGTAAGCCCGGAAACGGGCGGCCCGATCTTCGGAAAAGGTAATACTGGTATCGCCTTCGATCGAAATATGGTTGTCATCATAGAAGAATATAAGTTTGCCCAGTTTCAGATTACCGGCCAGCGAGGCGGCCTCATGCGAGAGCCCCTCCATCAAATCACCGTCGCCGACGATACCATACGTAAAATGATCAACGATGGTGAAATCCGGCCGGTTGAAGGTCGCGGCCAGAGATCTTTCGGCCATGGCCATACCGACTCCGGTGGCCACGCCCTGGCCCAAGGGGCCGGTAGTGGTTTCAACCCCGGGGGTATGACGATATTCGGGATGACCGGGCGTCAAACTACCCTTCTGACGAAAGTTTTTCAGATCATCAAGAGTAACGGCATAACCGCTGAGATGAAGCAGGGCATAGAGCAGGGCCGAACCGTGCCCGGCCGAGAGAATGAAACGATCCCGATCGGCCCAGTCCGGATTGACCGGGTTATGTTTGAGGAAACGGCTCCAGAGGGTGTGCGCCATGGCTGCCGCTCCCATCGGCATCCCCGGATGCCCGGAGTTGGCCTTCTCAACCATATCAACCGCCAGAAAACGAATCGTGTTAATGCATTTTGTTTCCAGATTTGCAGACATCCGTTCTAAAACCTCCAAAAAACTATTAGCAATTTCTTTAAGAAAAAATTGAGAGAATCACCCCTGAAACCGGATCATCCCGTTTGACCCGCAGCGAAATTTTCCTATATCATCAATGGAGGCACTAAATCAATCAACGAATCATTTTCTTTTGTAATTATTCAGCACCACATGCAAAGGCGGGGACAGAATTACATTCCGCCCCCGCCCGTAAATAAACGATATCTTGTGATCAGCCGCAGATCTCCTCGTCAATCTCCTCCCAACCGGTAATCATCGCCATCGTATAGGAGATCAGAGTGCCGCCGGTGGTGGTCAGATAGATATGGACGATCAGAAAAATCAGCAGGACAAAAGCCAGCGCCGTATGCACTATGGCAACACTGTCCAGGCGCAAAGCGAAGCCCCAGTTAAGCCAGTCGTTATAGAAATAGTAGATCAGGCCTGAAAGCAGCTGTAGCGGCAGCAGAAAAACCTTGAGAAAGAAATATGAGAGGGCCTGCAGAGGGTTCAGTTTGCGCTCCGGGCTTTTACGAAACGGATGGGGCTCGCCCCGCATGATGCCGACACAATAGTAACCGGCAATCTTTTTAAGGTTTTCGGAACAGGGTTGGTAGTGCCGCCACTGCCCCGTAGTCAGGTGCCAGAAAATAGCGAACGCGGTCAGAATCAGCAGGGTCATACCGGCCAGATTATGCCAGTAACAGGCGGCCCCGTAACCAAGCATGTGGAAAGTACCGTGTATTTCAAAACCGGTTGCTAAAAGAAAGATGATCAGAAAGGCTTGAAACCAGTGCCAGAAACGTTCGAAACGGGTATAGAGCAGAACTTTACTTTTCATGATCGACCTCCCCTTGCGTATCAGCATCTTTTCTGCGAGCGGAACTTACTAAACGCATACCGGCATGCAGGAGTATGATTAAAACCGTCAGGCCGGACAGAACCCAGCCTAACGTGTCAAGCAGTTGCCAGCGATCACGACCGGGCAGATAAAAACCGGTAAGATGTTCGAGCCGGCCGTTATTCCGACGGTGGCATTCGGCACAACCTAATGAATCCTCTTTTGGGGCAACCATGTGCGTAATCGGCCAAAACATTTCCGTCTCGACAAAACTCACTTTGCCACTGAATGGCAGACCGGCCTCACGCATGCCGACGGCGGCGGCCTTCTTCCAGTCATAGTCGGCCCAGTAGGCTCCGGTACCTTTCTTACCAAAGAGATAGGGTACCACCAGCATACGCTCAACCGGGTCGTAAGGCTGTTTTCCGCGCATAACCTTAAAGGGAAAGACCCGGGCTCCGGGATCGTTGTAGTTTCCCTGCAGGGAGTTCAACTGCAGAGGCCCCTCATGGGGCGGAATTCTGTCGCCCTCATGCAGATAACTCATGCTTCCGTTATACCAGAAATATTCCGGCACCACATTTGCATCCCAGCGCATATCTCCCTTTTTACTATGGTAGGCAAGCTTACCATTTTTATCTTTTTTAACAATCGCTTTACCGTCCTTGGTAAATTTTCCGGCACTGCTCCAGTCCCACCACATCTTGGTATAGACTCCCCCCCGGGCATAACGGGGGATATGACAGCTCTGGCAGGCAACTTTATCGGTGTGGTGATTCAGGATTGCGGATTTTTTATGCGGTGACCGGCTGTGACACGATTCGCAGGCCAGCCGTTCACCATCATCCGCGGGCAGCGCCAACTGGTGACGGCCCGGAGCCGGACGGGAGTAGTAGCGGCCGGAAATTTTATGGGCCTTGGTTACATGACAGGTGGTGCAGGCATAGTTTAAGCCCTTCACATCCATATGCACATCAAGTTTTTTTGAGGCCTTAAACAGTGACGAATCAAGGTCACCGTGTTTTACTCCATCACCGCCGCCGCCATAGAAATGACAGCGCCCGCAGTTTGTCCGGCTTGATCTGCCGACTTTACGGGCGACCGCACCCAGATCGACCGCCGGAAAAACTTTTTTCCCGAATTTTTTCTCAGAAAGTACCGGATCGCCGCAGGCCGTAGGAAATTTTCTGTACTTACCGGTCGTATCATGACAGACCAGACAATCAATCCGCTCGTCTGAAGAGAGATCAAACTGTTTATCTTTCCAACCGTAACCCGCATGACAGCTGGTGCACCTGCACCAGTTAGATTGAGGTGAGATTCAGAAGTTATTGAGAGTTTTAGCCTTCCCCTCACCTTTTTTATCGCCTTGACGACCGTCCCAGGTCCAGTGTACCGTATCGTGCACCTGAGAGGCGGCGAGGTTGTGGCATTTCAGACAGGCTTTGGTCACCTCCGGTCCGGAAGTAAATTTCCTGTCAAGTTCCTTGAACTTACTGTGGTCAGCGGTGGAAACCACCGGTCTCATAATACCAGCGGAGGAGACCGCGGCCGTGGCCGGCAGGCACATGACAATCCCGCTGATCAGTCCCAGAAAAACAGTCAATCCAACCAACAAACGACTTCTCAACATCTGAATACCTCCTTTACCACATTCAGCAGAGACAATTACCGGTAACACTCTTATATACATAATAACTAAATGGTTATTTGTCAAGGCTGGAAGACATGAAAAGAAAAGTTATTTGTTAATGAGTTAGGAGTACTTTTATTAATCGGAAATGTCAAGTCTGGAAGCAAAACAAAAAAAACCTCTCTCCAGTTTAACCGGAGAGAGGTTTTTATCAGCAAGATCACTGTCTAATGTAAACTAACGCATACCGAAGCGTCTCTTCTTGGCCTGACGCTTTAAGGCTTCAGCATGCTTCTTTTTTTTACGCACACTCGGTTTTTCAAAGTGTCGTCTCTTTTTCAGCTCCCGAAACAGCCCTGACTTATTGAGCTTATTCTTGAGTATTTTAATCGCCTTTTCAACATCATTATCGATCACCTTAATTTCCATCTAAATCCCTTCTTTCTCTGTAATATTAAATACTTATATCCCTATCTGGGGTTCATTCTCAATTGGACACAATCCTAGCTTCATTTTAAAAAGCCTAGGTCGCGGGGCTGAAGGGCCTATATATTGGTTTGCGCCATATAAGTCAATAAGTTTTTCTTAATTGATTTCAGGGAAATAGATTGCGGTGTGATCTTGAGCGGAGCAAAAAGTTTTTCCTCAACAGCCCGAGTCAAATTTTCAAGCTCTAAAATGTGGCCCATCGCTACCGAGTCGACACCATACCTGAGCCGCAGATCCTTCAAGCGATCGGCGACCGAAACAATCTCGCTGTGCCGAACCCGTTTGTCGGCATAATAGATAATTTCTTTAGCCACAATCGGCCCGGCCAGATCAGTCTCAAGATTTACATGGTTGGAAACAATTTCAGCGACATCGGGATAGCCTTCGCGCGTAAGCCATTGAGCTCCGAGCCGGGCATGGTCACAGTTTTTCCTGATCGACTCGAGCTTGGCGATATCATGGAGCAAGGCCGCACTCAGAAGCAGACCGAAATCAAAATGGAGCTTCTCAACTTCAAATTTCTCTCGCATATAGAGAGCGACAAGTGCCACTTTCCGACTGTGCTCGATAATATGTTCAGGAACCTTATAACGATTCAGAAGTTCATAACAGGTATCGGGTGTAGGAATTTCAGACAAGACAGATCACCGTAAGGCGGCAATTTTCAGGACCACCCTCTCCAGAACAATATATTTCGGCAACTGCGAACTCTTCAGGGCGATATCGGCATCATGCAATATCGTAAAGACCCCGGCATAGCCTCGGGGTGACATACCTTTAACCTGACGCACCAGTTTCTTCACGACAAACGGCGGAACCTTCAACTTTTTAGCCACTTCAGGCAGAGAAAGCCCGGCAATTTCCGGCGATGCGACCCGGCTCAGCAGGCGAAACTGCCGGGAGATCATCGCCACCACCAGAAGGGCCTCAATCCGGGCTCGTTTAAGTATATCAAGGATAATCAAAGCGTCAACAAAACGGCCTTCACTCAGGGCATCACCAAACGTAAAAACATTGCCACCCCCGCCATCAATACCGAGCCTGTCCGCCACCTTTTGATCTATCAGGCCACCGGGGCCGACATAGAGCAACATCTTATCAACTTCCTGCTCGAGCAGGGTCAGGTTGGCTTCATGCAGATGCACCAGCGCATTAAGAACCCGGCTGTCAACCGTTACCTCAGCCTTGCGCACACGTTTTTCAAGCCGGGACACGACCTCATGCGCTTTAAGCTTGTCACTCTTGATAACCGTAAATTTATTTTTTTTCAAACGGGAGACAAGTAGAGACCTTCCATCCAGACCGGGAGCACTGATAAACACAGAAGTTACGACCGCGGCATCAGGATCAAGGCCGGCCAGTGATGAGAGCCAGTCCAGAAGCCTCTCAAGATCTTTTTTCTGATATTTATGAGGATTTTTCAGGTGAACAATTTTACGGCGGGCAAAGAGGGAGGCAGCTGATACCGAGGCCAGAAACTCTGAAAGCGGCAGGCCGGCGGCATCATAGACTTCGATAGTATGGCCCAGTTCGAGCAGACGGGTGAAACCCCGGTTGAGAAATTCATAAGGATAACGCTCTTCACCATAGATGAGACAGCAACCGAACGGGGATTCAGCCGTTGCCGCGGCTCGCAGGGACTGCACTAAGGTTTCAAGCATCACTACCCGTCTGTTTAAAAGTCACGAAAGATACCATCATGAATATCTTCGGCCAACACTCTACATATCTTTTTCAGGGCCAACTGTTTGCGTCGGTCGATAGAGAGCGGTTCATCCGTGGCCCCATACTCTTCAACCTGCTGTAGCGATGAACGCCTCCAGACCACACGGTTTGTGGCACGGTCTTTGACCTCGACATCGATAGTCATTACAGTTCTATACCCGTTTGTCTTATCGTCTACCGAATATGAGATCGGATAATTATCGATTGCGACAATGGCTCCGTTAACCAGCAGATCAGCTTTAGCTGCCGGGACTATCTTCAAATTTTTGCTCTGCGCGAATTCATCAACCAGAGCATTAAAAAGATCAACCTCAACCCGGCTTTCAACAGTTTTGTTAACAAAGGGCATAACCGCAACCGTCTGTGGATTTCCGGTTAATCCCTGAGTACCCCGCAGACTGTAACCGCAGGCGGAAGCCAGAAGAGTCGACAGCAACAGAGCCAGAACGAAGAGATACTTTCTCAAAGTTTTTCCTTCATTTAACATACAATTAGTGATTATTCAGCGTATTTCATAAGGTTACAGCAAATAGTGTTGGACTTTGCTTCGCCCTGCTTCGCTAGGTGACAGAATTGAATTCTGTCCCCACTTTGAGACGGTTTGCGAGTGGTGCTGAATAGTTACTATAGTTAGCTTGCAAATCAAACAACAATATTAACCAGTTTATTCGGAATAACAATCACCTTGCGCAGGGTTTTGCCGGCAATGTGTTTCTGCACCCGGGCACTGGCTAAAGCGAGCTTCTTAATCTCTTCTTCGACCATATCCCGGGGCACCTGCAACCGTTCCCGAACCTTGCCGTTAATCTGCACGACCACCAGGGTCGTATCTTCGATCAGGGCCGCAGGATCAGCCTCAGGCACGGGAACATAGCTCACCCCGCCTTCATGTCCCAGCTCACACCAGAGCTCTTCAGCAATATGCGGCACAATCGGGGCCAGCAGCAGAACCACCACCTCAACCACCTCGCGCAGCAGTGACGCCAACTCTTTATCAGCCCGGGCCGTTTCCAGATCGTAGCGTTTTAATTCGTTGACCAACTCCATCACGGCACTGATGGCCGTATTAAAATGCATCCGCTCTTCAATATCGACCCGCACCCTGGTAATCGTCTGGTGGGTTTTACGGTGCAGTGCCGCATGCGCTGAAGGCACTTCGGCCATCGTCCCGGCAAAAGCCGGCACCTCACTCAAGGCCGGCAGCAGGGTATGGACATAGCGCCAGAGACGATTCAAGAAACGATAACCGCCTTCAACCCCCTGATCATTCCACTCCAGATCAAGCTCCGGCGGTGAAGCGAAAAGGCTGAAAATCCGGGCCGTATCGGCCCCGTACTTCTTTATCAAAGCATTCGGATCAACCACGTTGCCTTTCGATTTTGACATCTTGGCTCCGTCCTTGATCACCATCCCCTGAGTCAGCAGGCGGGTAAAAGGCTCGGAAAAATTGATATACCCGAGATCACGCAAAACCCTGGTAAAAAAACGGGAGTAGAGCAGATGCAGGATCGCATGCTCGATGCCGCCGACATAGTGATCGACCGGCAGCCAGCGGTCAACGATATCTTTGTCCAGAGGGCCGTCGGTAAAATCGGCACAGGCATAACGCATATAATACCAGGAAGACTCAACAAAGGTATCCATGGTATCGGTCTCCCGCCGGGCCGGAGCCAAGCAGAGAGGACAGGTGGTATTGACAAAACTCTCATGCAGAGCCAGAGGCGATCCGCCCGCTTTACCCAGTTCCACATCCTCGGGTAAACGTACCGGCAGATCCTTCTCCGGTACCGGCACGATGCCGCATTTATCACAATAAATGATGGGAATCGGCGCCCCCCAGTAACGCTGCCGTGAAACCCCCCAGTCCCGCAGACGGTAGGTTATAGACTTATTGCCGATCTTATTTTTGTTTAGATGGGCGGCAATCGCGTCCAGGGCTTTAACATTTTCCAGGCCGTTAAACTCGCCGGAATTAACCAGCCGGCCGCTGCCGGTATAGGCCTCGTCCATTTTCTCCGGATCGAGTTTTTCGCCCTCAGGCTGGATGACGACAATAATCGGCAGATCATACATCCGGGCAAATTCAAAATCACGCTGATCGTGAGCCGGCACCGCCATGACCGCTCCGGTACCGTAACCGGAGAGGACAAAATTGGCCAGATAGATCGGCATCTTCCGGCCGGTCACAGGATTTATGGCATAGCGCCCGGTAAAGACACCCTCTTTCTCCAACTGCACGACATCACGATCACTGATCTCCTGCTGCCGCATCTTCTCGGCAAAAGCTGTCACCGCAGTTTCCTGCCCGGTACCGGCGGCCAGTTTAGCCGCAAGCGGATGATCCGGAGCCAGACTCATGAAAGTCGCCCCGAACAAGGTATCCTGACGGGTCGTAAAGACCGAAATTTTCACACCCTCAAGATCCGCTACCTGAAAATCGATATTGGCCCCGACACTTTTACCAATCCAGTTCTTCTGCATGGTGATAACCCGTTCGGGCCATCCCCCTTCAAGCTCTTTACAGCCCTCAAGCAGCTCTTCGGCATAAGCGGTTATCTTAAAAAACCACTGATTGAGATCCTTGTCGCGGGTCTCCTGACCGCAACGCCAGCAGCAGCCGTTTTCGACCTGCTCATTGGCCAGAACCGTCTGGCACTCCTCACACCAGTTGACCTTGGCCTCTTTTTTATAGACCAGACCTTTCTGCAGCATCCGGGTAAAGAAGAGCTGTTCCCAGCGATAGTAATCGGGATCGCAGGTTGCCAGCTCCCGGTCCCAGTCGTAACTGAAGCCCATACTCTGCAACTGCGTCCGCATCTCATCAATATTCTTCCGGGTCCAGGAAGCCGGATGCACTCCGTGCGCAATTGCCGCATTCTCCGCCGGCATTCCGAAAGCGTCCCAGCCCATGGGGTGGAGTACGTCGCGGCCGAGCATGCGCTGGTAGCGGGCGACCACGTCACCGATTGAATAGTTGCGGACATGGCCCATATGGATCTTGCCCGAAGGATATGGAAACATCTCTAAAAGATAGTATTTTTCTCCACCCCGGCCGGTAGCGAAGGTCTTCTCTTCAAGCCACCTGGCCTGCCACTTTTTTTCTATTTTATGGGGGTTATATTCAGCTTCCATATCTCGTTTCCCGTCAGTAAAACCAACTATTTACCGGTACGTTTTTCCATTTTTTCCTGCTCTTCCTTGCAGGCAATACATAAAGGTGCCACCGGCCGCGCTTTAAGTCTTTCAATATTGATATCCTCACCGCACTCGGCACATATACCATAGGTTCCGGCATCAATCTGTTCTAAAGCTTCATTGATTTTCTTGATCAGGTGTGCTTCCCGGCCCCGAATTCGAAAGAGCAGACTGTGATCGGCATCCACACTGGCGGCATCGACATCATCATAAAGATCATCTTTATTGGTATGAATATCGCCGTTTTTAAGCTGTTCGACCCGCGCCTCAACCTCTTCCTTCTTTTCCAGCAAGATCTGGCGGAAATATTCCAAGTCCTTATTATCCATCGCTTAAATCTCCATTCACGCCTTACAGGTTATTTTCCTGTTTCAAGATAAGAAAATGTTCTGATAAGAGCATTTAATTTGCGGGCAGTACCCACTGTTGGCAACTTATTCCTGTCTCTATTATGCCGGCGACCTCAGGTAAAATCATCCTCTCAAAAAAAATTGAGCGGACAAATATTTTTCTCCTGACCGTCACCTACATTCGACCAGACAAACCGGCCCCAAAAAGCAAAACCGGCGCTATATACTATAAAGCCACCATTCAAATCAACTAAAACCGTCTTTAAGAAAAAAATTAGCCGGACAGGCGAAAGCTTTGCATGCTGTACCAACCGTAATGAAGGAATTAATCCGCTTGAACAGACAACGGGAAGATCACCGACAGCCGCAACCCTATCTGTGCTTTTTCTTGAGAATTGAAGCTTTATAATCCGGAGACAGTCGATTTTCCTAAGCCAGAGCGGAATAGATCGCCGCAGTTATTTGCTTAATTTCATCTTCGGACGCAATAAAAGGCGGCATCGTATAACAGAGATGGGCAAAAGGCCGCAGCCAGACCCCGTTGGCAACCAGAATCTCCTGCACCTTCTCGACCGCAACCAGATCTCTGGTTTCGACAACCCCGATCGCCCCCAGAACCCGCACGTCCCTGACCGCCGGCAGCGTCCGGCAGGGCTCGAGACCGGTGCGCAGCCAGCCTTCGATATTGCTGATGGAATTACGCCAGTTCGACTCTTCCAGCAGATCGATACTGGCCAGAGCGACGCTGCAGGCCAGGGGATTGGCCATAAACGTCGGGCCATGCATCAGAACCCCGGGATCACCGTGGGCTATCGTCTCACTGATGAAATCCTGACACAAGGTTGCGGCAAAACTCATGTATCCACCGGTCAGAGCTTTGCCGAGACAGAGAATATCCGGCGTTATCCGGGCGTGATTGCAGGCAAAAAGTTCTCCGGTGCGACCGAAACCGGTAGCGATCTCATCGGCCAGCAACAAAACATCGAAGCGGTCGCACAGCTCACGCACTTTTTTCAGATAAGCGGGATGATAAAAACGCATGCCGCCGGCCCCCTGAACCACCGGTTCCAGAATAACCGCGGCCAGTTCATGGTGATGGGTCTCAATCAACGCTGCGATCTCATCGCCGGCGGACTCATCCCAACTCCCGGAAAAAGCTATTCGCGGAGCCTCGGCAAAGATCTGCGGCATCACCAGATCACTGAACAGATAATGCATCCCGTTTACCGGATCGCAGACCGACATGGCCCCGAAGGTATCACCATGGTAACCCTGGCGCAGACTGAGCAGCCGCTTCTTTTCCGGCAGGCCCCGGGAGACCCAGTACTGAAGCGCCATCTTGAGTCCGATCTCAACCGCAACCGAGCCGGAATCGGAGAAGAAAACTTTCGCCAGGCCGGGCGGGGTAATAGCCAGCAGTTTTTCGGCCAACAGGACTGCCGGTTCATGGGTTAATCCGCCAAACATGACATGGGCCATATCCTGCAGCTGGGCCGTCATCGCCGCATTGAGCCGGGGTTGATTATAACCATGAATCACGGCCCACCACGAAGACATTCCGTCGATCAACTCACGCCCGTCATGCAGCTTCAGGCGGGTGCCCGAGGCTGATTTAACCGCATAAGGGGCAATCGGCACCGGAGCGGCGGCGTAGGGATGCCAGAGTACGTCGGCATCGCGTCTGATCAGATCATGGTAGTGGATGTTTGTAACTGGCAAGATTATACCTCTCGTGATTGTCGCCGGACCAGGCGGCCCCGGTCATCACGCTCACCGCCGCGTTCGATCTCTCTTAACTCAAAATCCTGAGCCGCAAAAGCCAACTGCAGATAGTTACGGGCCTGCTGGTAATCGATACCCGGACCGCAGGTAAAGAAATCAACCGCGGCATAGCCATATTCGGGCCAGGTATGGATGGCCAGGTGGGATTCAGCCACCACCACCACACCGCTGATGCCGTGCGGCTGAAAACGATGGAAAACCGACTCCACAATCGTCGCCCCGGAAACCCGGGCCGCCTCCTTCATAACGGTCTCAATCCCAGCTAAATCATCCAGAACTTCTTTGTCACACAAAAAAAGTTCGAGCAGCATATGGCGGCCCAGTACTTCCATCATTTATCCTTAATTTTGAAAAACCGGCAGACAATCCGCCCGTCCCTAATAAGTTTCACCCGACAAGTCAACAAACTTTTTTCATCTTGACATTCCCCCTGCCATCGGGAGATAGTAGAAAATGTTTACCAGTATTAAAAGTGCTTCCGTCGTCGGCATCAAAGCCCTGCCGGTCGAGGTTGAGGTTGATGTCTCCCGGGGCCTGCCCAATTTCGTCGTCGTCGGCTTAGCTGACAATGCAATCAAGGAGAGCAAAGAGCGGATCCGCTCCGCGGTAAAAAATTGCAGCTTCAAATTTCCGGCCCGGCGTATCACCATCAATCTGGCCCCGGCCGACCTGAAAAAGGAGGGTACCGGGCTTGATCTGCCCGCCGCTTTGGGAATTATCGCCGGTGATCTGCCGGAGCTTAAACTAAGTCCATGGTTAAACAACTATCTCTTCTGCGGTGAGCTCTCTCTGGACGGCCGTATCAAGGAGATTCGCGGCGCTCTGCCGATCGCCCTGGCCGCCCGGGAGAGTGGCTGTGAGGGTATCTTTCTCCCCCGGGCCAATGCGGCGGAAGTTACGTCAATTACCGGGATTGAGATCATTCCGGTCGCCAGCCTGCTTGAAACTCTGGATATAATTCAAGAGAAAATTCCCCGCCCCAAGCTCCCGGAGACCGCTTCGCAAACAGAATCTCCAGCGTATGAAACTCTGGATTTTGCCGAGGTCCGGGGCCAGGCTCAGGCCAAAAGAGCCCTTGAGATCGCGGCCGCCGGCAACCACAATCTTCTCTTTGTCGGCCCTCCGGGTAGCGGCAAAACCATGCTCGCCAAGCGGCTGCCTTCAATTTTACCGGTTTTGACATTTGAAGAAGCTCTGGAAACCACGATTATTCACAGTGTCGCCGGCCTGCTTAAACCGGGTCAGGGGCTCGTCCGGGAACGTCCGTTTCGACATCCACACCACACCATCTCCGATGTAGCCCTGATCGGCGGCGGCATCCATCCCCGCCCCGGCGAAGTCACTCTGGCTCATAACGGCATCCTCTTTCTGGATGAATTTCCCGAATTCAAACGCTCCGCCCTGGAAGTGCTGCGCCAGCCTCTGGAAAACCGCAATATCTCTATCTCCCGGGCCCGGGCCCAGGTGGTTTTTCCGGCGGACTTCGTCCTGATTACCGCCATGAACCCCTGCCCCTGCGGCCACTACGGCGACCCTCTCCACGAATGTATCTGCAGCGCCACCCAGATTCAACGCTACCGCCAGAAAATCTCGGGCCCGCTCTTAGACCGCATTGACCTCCACATTGAGGTACCGGCGGTCGCCACCCGGGAACTTATTGATCCGAATCTAAACAACAGCGCGGAAGCTTCAGAGGCTATCCGCAAGCGAGTCTTAAAGGCCCGAAAAATCCAGTTACAGCGCCTGAAAAATTATCCGCGGCGCCATAATGCCGCTTTAAGCGATAAAGACCTGAAAAAATTCTGCCCGCTTGATGCGGAGTGCCGCAGCCTTCTGCAGACGGCCATGGACCGTCTGGGATTGAGTGCCCGGGCCTACAGCCGAATCTTGAAGGTTGCCCGCACGATCGCCGACCTTAAGAATGAAACCGGAATTGCCCCCGCTGATATCGCTGAGGCGATCCAGTTTCGTTCACTTGATCGCCGTCTTCAATTATAACTACTTCAATTTTTATTTAAGGAACCCGTCATCAATGAGCAAGCAACTGTTTTCCCCGATAAATCTGGGCCGCCTGACCCTGAAAAACCGCTTTATTCGTTCCGCTACCTGGGATGGCATGGGTTTTAATGACGGCAGTTTCAGCCCGGCCCAGATCGAACTCTACCGCCGCCTGAGTAAAGGTGGCGCGGGATTGTTAACCACCGGTTTTATTGCGGTAACCCCGCAGGGACGGCGCAATTTCGAACAGAATCTTCTCTGTAACCGGCCTCAGCAGCAGTCATTGAAAAAGATAGTTGATACCGTCAAAAGAGAAGATGTGGCCCTGCTGGCCCAACTGGTACACTGCGGCGGGCTGGCCAAATCCGAGGTCACAAAACAGGCGACCGTTGCTCCGGGAAACCGGCAGGAGCCGCTTTATGAAGAGACTCCGAAGGCTTTAAGCTCGACCGAGATTACCGACCTGACCGTCAAGTTTGCTGAAGCCGCCGCCCGGGCCCGGGAGGCTGGCTGCGACGGGGTTCAGATTCACGCCGCCCACGGCTATCTGATCAGCCAGTTTCTTTCACCCTGCACCAATCAACGTGAAGATGAATATGGCGGCAGTCCGGAAAATCGGGCCCGTTTTCTGATTGCCGTCTATGAAAAAGTACGCGAGTACACCGGAGCTGATTTTACGATTACCATCAAGATCAACGGCTCCGACTATTTCAACGACGGCCTTGAGTGTCCGGAGAGCCTCAAGACCGTTCTAAGACTTGCCGAACTCGGTCTCGACGGAGTCGAGGTCAGCGGCGGCAATCCAATATCCAAGCCCTTAACCCCGATACCGCAGGCAATTAAAGCGCGAGAGAATGAGGTTCCTTTCAGGGATGAAATTTCAGCTTTCACAAAATCCTTATCAATTCCGGTAGCTGCGGTTGCCGGTATCCGCTCACCGGAAACCGCGAAGGAGCTGATCTCCCGGGGAGTCTCGCTGATTTCACTCTGCCGGCCTCTGATCTGTGAGCCGGATCTCATAAAACAGTGGCAGCAGGGCCGCGAAGAACCCGCCCGCTGCAACTCCTGCAACCGCTGTTTCATCCCGGCATTTAAGGGCAAGGGTATCAAATGCATGAAAAAACCGTAAGCTGCGGCAGCTGATTATGGAACTCTACGGTCACCATGAAGACCTCAAACCCCGCCAACGGAAACTCATCCAGCGTCTCTACCGGCGGCGCTCCCTGCCGGAAGAGGTTATCAGCCAGGAACTGGCCCGCCAGCTGAGTCTGTTAAGTATCGACTGCGGCCGGCAGCTGGGCCTCTTGATTGACCGTATGGGCCGGGTTGAGATGGTGATTGTCGGCGACAGTCTGGCCATCACCATCCCCTCCCTGCATCGCTACCGGCTCGGCCACGGCCGTCTGCGCGGCCTGCGCTGTATCCACACCGGTTTCGGGCCGGGGATTCTCAACCGTGAAGATATAACCGATCTGACCATGCTCCGCCTCGATCTGATGGCGGTTATCAAAATCGACAGTGTCGGCCTGCCGGAAAAGATTGAAATTGCCCATCTTTTGCCGGAATCTAAAACCTCCGGCCACACCATCCTGCCGCCAACCACAATTGAACAGATGGAGCTTAACTGTCTGGAACTGTTCCACACGCTGGAGAGTTCTGCGGCTACCGGATTCACTCATAAAACTTCAGACCGGGACATTCAGCGGGCGATTATTATCAGTGTCGGACCGAATGCGGTGAAGGTTCTTGAGCAATCAGTCACCGAGATGACCGAGTTGGCGGAAACGGCCCAGATTACCGTGGTTGACAGTTTCACCCAGCAGCGGAAACTCAACCCTCACACGGCCATCGGTTCGGGAAAACTGAAAGAGATAATTATCTCCTCGATGGAACAGGATGTCGATCTTTTAATCTTTGACCACGACTTAAGCCCGACTCAGGTCAATAACCTCTCCCGCCAGACCGACCTTAAAGTAATTGATCGAACCCTGCTGATCCTCGACATCTTTGCCCGGCGTGCCTTAAGCCGTGAGGGAAAACTCAAGGTTGAACTGGCCCAGCTGAAATACCGTCTGCCGAGGATTTCGGACAAGACCACGGCCCTCTCCCGCCTGACCGGCGGCATCGGCGGCCGGGGGCCGGGAGAAACCACTCTGGAGATCGATAGAAGACGGATTCGCGACCGTATCGCAAAGCTTGAAAAGAGACTTAATAAGATGGCCCGGAGCCGGGCCAATGCGAGAAAAAAAAGGAAGCGCAACCAGCTGCCGCTGGTCTCTATCGTCGGCTATACCAACGCGGGGAAATCAACCCTGCTCAACACCCTGACCCGCAGTGAAGTTTTTACCGAGAATCTGCCTTTCGCCACCCTGGATCCGACTTCACGACGACTGCGGCTGCCGAAAGAGCAGGAGATTATTATTACTGACACCGTCGGTTTTATCAAAAAACTGCCCAAAGATCTGCTCGATGCCTTTCGCACGACTCTGGAAGAACTTCACGAAGCCGATCTTCTTCTGCATGTTGTCAACAGCAGTAACAGCGAGGTCAGTGAACAGATAGAGACGGTGGAAGAGATTTTAAGGGAGCTCAATCTTGATCACATCCCGATGTTGACCGTGGCCAATAAGATTGATCTGGTCAAACCGGAAATTACCCGCTGGCTGGCAAAACAGTACCGGGCCATTCCCATCTCTGCCCATAAGGCCGCAACCTTGCCGCCCCTACTTGAAGCCTTAAGAAAAAACCTGCGTTTTAAGCCCGTTAAACAAAACTTCAACCATTCACAGGACTGTTCTTCTCCAGAACCCGCTCAAGATAAGCTTGCGTATCGGCCAGAAGATCTGCGAAAATCTTTTTCACCGGTTCAACCGAAGTGATGTCGGTAAACCGCTTACCGGTAAAAAAGAGTCCATTCTCATAATCCCCATCCCGGGCGGCTTTTAAGGCTTCCAGAATACAGAACTGCCGGCCGCATTTTTTTAAACAGCCATCACAACTTTTCGGCTCAATTGAAGTATCTCCGGCCAGATATTTCTCAACCAGAGGGGTAAGCATCGCGTTGGCGGGCAGACCCACGGGTGACATGATCCGAACCAGATCAGAGGCCTTGGCATTTAGCAACAACTCTTTGAAATTTTTGTGGACGGT
>JANTFH010000029.1 GCA_024763535.1 Thermodesulfobacteriota bacterium | reverse complement strand
TGGTAACTATTCAACCAAAGAGAATAAAGGGGTCTGATACCTCTCTTATCTTTGCCAGGTAACGAGTTAATATCGAACATCTGCATAAATTAACCAAAAAAAGTTGGGGTGTCACATGAAAGAACGAAAAATGACCAGTATTTTTGAACGCTATCTTACTGTCTGGATTGCATTGTGCATTTTCGGCGGGATCATGCTTGGTAAAATTGCACCGGGGTTAGCTCACAAGCTTGATGGTATGGCAATTTATGTCAATGAGGCCCCGGTAATCTCCATACCGATTGCCATCTGCCTGTTCCTGATGATGTATCCGATTATGGTTAAAATTGATTTCGGCTCGGTTATCAAGGCCGGAAAAAGCGGAAAGCCGGTGCTTCTGACACTTTTTGTCAACTGGTGCATCAAGCCTTTCACTATGTACGTCTTTGCGATCTTCTTTCTCGGATTTTTATTTCGCGGCTTCATCGGCGTTGAAGCCACTGATCTGGTCAAGATGCCTTTCGGCCTTGATCTGGCAGTGGGTGCAACCCACGGGGTCGGTACGGTGGTACTTCATGAAGGTGTAAAAATGCTGCAGATTCCCCTCTGGCGCAGCTATTTTGCCGGCTGTATTCTCCTCGGCATCGCTCCCTGCACGGCCATGGTCCTGGTCTGGAGCTTTCTCGCCCGGGGCAACGATGGCCTCACTCTGTTGATGGTTGCCATAAACTCCCTGACCATGCTGGTTCTTTACGGAGTTCTCGGGGGAATTCTACTCGGAGTCGGCCGCCTGCCGGTACCCTGGCAGGCGATGCTGCTCTCAATTTTAATCTATGTCGCCCTGCCGCTGGCCACCGGTTTTTTCTCCCGGAAATGGATCATTGCCACTAAAGGCGAAGTCTGGTTCAAGGAAAAATTCCTCCATTTTTTAAGCCCCATCACCATCATGGCTCTGCTCGCAACCCTGATCCTGCTCTTCTCCTTCAAAGGCGAAACCATTGTTGCCAAGCCGTTGACCATTCTCTGGATTGCCGTGCCGCTTTTTATTCAGACGGTTTTTATCTTCGCTCTGGGCTACGGCCTGGCCCGGCTGCTTAAACTCAAATATGAAGATGCGGCCCCGGCCGCCATGATCGGGGCCTCAAACCATTTTGAGGTGGCAATCGCCACCGCGGTAATGCTTTTCGGACTCTCCAGCGGGGCTGCTCTGGCTACAGTTGTCGGCGTCCTGATTGAGGTTCCGGTTATGCTGATGCTGGTTAAAATTTGTCTGAAAACCGACAAATGGTTTACTACTCAGCCATAATCTTTGAAGGTTTAATTTCATCGAGAATTTTACTTCTACTAAAAACTAACTTCATTTAATGTGAAGTGCGGACTTTTATATTAAAATTTGCCGCTGACTTTACAGATGGTACTGAACGGCACGCCTGAGTAATATTGCGTCGCCCGGTTACCATCATCATCGGCCTTGATCGACCCGACATATTTTTTTGCGAATAGGTTTATAATATCAACCCCGAACCGGGCCTCTTTTAAGAACCAGAAATTTTTCCGGCGGTAACCCAAGTTGAGATCAACCACGGTATAGGCATCAATCTTCTCCCGGTTTTCGATATCACCATAGCGCCGACCGACATATTTGAGCATCGGTGAAACCGAAAACCCATTGTAATTGAAGATAAAACCAGTTTTCAATAACCAGTTTGGCGTGTCCGGCAAATCGTTACCGGCGATTTTCAGATTGCAGCTTTTACTTTTGAGATTGTTGTCGAAGGTTGCATTGGTATAACCCGGATTAAAAAATAGCGTCATACTCTCGGTCGGATAGACATTACACTCAATCTCTGTACCCCAGATAGTCGCATCCCCGACATTCTGATGATAGTTAACCCCGACCTGATCGTCATAAGCGACAAATAGAAGATCGTGATGTCGGGCATAGAAAAACGTCGGATTGAGACTGAACCACTCCTGCTCATAGCGGCAGCCAAGATCAAAGTTATCCGAGGTTTCAAGCTGCCACTCATCATAGAGATCCTGGAGCGAAAGATTCGCCGCCTGAAATTTGCTCCGGTTCTGGCTGTAGATCATCGCGATTGGAACATAGGCATAGGGGCGCATATAATTGCGGCCATAATTTGCGTAAAATTCGAGATCGGCTGAAGCGTGATAGCCCAGGCTTAACGAGGGCAGCCATTTTCGGTAATTCATTGTATCCAGGCTCATCTCGTGATCTATGCCGAGATTGTTATCAAGCGCCTTATGGTAGGAGGATGGTGTGGTTTTATCACTAAGATAGGCGCGATTGGCGGGTTCATTATAGGCAAAATATTTTATCCCGGCCTGACAGGAAAAATCCCCGAAAGTATGCCCCACCTGCAGATATGGAGAGTGGATAGTGCCCGAGCCCCGGTTCTCGGCAAGATAGGCCCAACCGGCATAATTGCGCCCATTTTTATTGATTTTATTCTTACGAATATATTTTTCAAGATCATGGTTTTCGTACCAGTAGCCGGCACTCACCAAAGTCCCGGCCCACTCGCCGACATACTCCAGTTTGGCCCCGTAACGTTTGCCGTCAACAAATTTATCGGCCCCGCCGTCGAGCCACTCTTTATCCTCTGACGAAAAATATGGTTTCAGAGTAAAAGTCTGCCGCTCCCGGGGCTGATATTTTATAATCGTTATAAGGTCGTGATTGCTGGTGTCACTGCGATGATATTTATAATAGTTAACATCCGCCGGCGTGCCGGTCAGTTCTTCCAGGTAGTCATCGTAGTAATGTCTTGAGATATTTTGGGCCCGGTTGTAATCGAGCCCCAGATAGAGATCCTGGTCAGCCTGATTATAGTTATAAAAAACCTCAGCCTCAACCCGGTCATTTACCTGCTGCGAAAGTCCCAGCGTAAGATGATCACGCCCGCCGACCTCGCCCGCGCCTTTCCATTTGTCAGCTTTGCTATATGATCCTGAGAGAAAAAATTTTGTTTGACTCGGTAAAATGCCGGAATCCAAACGAAAGAAACTCCGGGTCAATGAGTCGGAGCCCAGACTCTGCTCAAATTGCAGGGCAAAATCATCACGCGGCCGGGCAAACTCTAAAGCGATGGTGCCGCCGCGATTACCGGTGCCGCTGCTCAAGGCGGCCGGTGTCGCCCCGCGATAGAGTTTAAGCGCCGCCATATTTTCCATATCGTAGATATAGTCTCTGGGGCCGACCCCCATAATTCCGTAATTGGGAATCCCCTCCACCGTCATCCCGGTAAACATACTTTTGATCCCGCGCAGACGAATCTCCGCCCCGCCGATCCCGGTCGGGTCGGTCAACTCCGGATTTAATCCCGGCAGAATTGAAAATGCCTGATAGACACTGCTCAAGCCCCCGACGCCGGCCAAATCCAAGCCCACGGGGGTTATTTCACTCCCCGTATAAAGAAGATCACCAGCCTGTTTTGTCGGATTGACCGCCTGGGCCTTAACTGTAATCGCTTCCAGTTTACTCACTGGGGTCGATACGTTACCAGCATCACCCAAACTCAGATTCGGTGACAATAATATCACCACCAAACTTAACACCAGTGCCGCTTTGCTGCGGCTTAACCTGCCGGACATCCAATACCTCCACCGATAAAAAATAATAAAAAAAAACAAAAAAAAGACCACGAAAACCGGCAAGTTCATCACCAGATGAACTCGGCCGACCTTCGTGGTCGTTAATTATATCTACAACAACAGTTACGTTCTAAAACAAACTTATGCGGGAATAGCTCCCGCACCCCAAGGGCACTTCCTACGGGCGCAACCCAAAGAGCCATTACGGCCCACAAATAAGTGCTCTTATCAGAGCTTTGCATAAGTTTCTTCATCAGAACCTTTGCTTACCAGCAAAGAACCTGTGAAGCACTTAACATTTTCTTGTTAAAAAACAAGAAAATAACCCGTAAGGCACTAAAAAAATCATCAGCATCCGGATCGCAATCTTCATGATTGTCATTACAGATGTCAAAGACGAAAGCGACTTACAAGAATATAGCCATAATGTCAATATGTTTTTTGCAACTATTCAACCCAATCTTTTCATAGCACTTATGAGTTGAATCAAATAAATATCCTTTGCTTTCATGGGATACGCGAAAATATTTTTCGCAGCCTTAACTCAGCATAATATCCCAGAGAAAAGTTTTCAGCTTGTTCGATATTATTGATGCTATTTAAACCGATATAAAGAGCGGGCGCAGGAAGGTTGAACAACAAAATTCCGAAGCTGAAATCGAAATCTCGAAAACAATCGGAAATTCACATTGAAATGTTGATCGAGGTCTGATAGTTGACGAATATCTGAAGGAAACGGTATTTTTTGCTTTATGCATTTTTTTGTGCCGATCTCATCGCTTATTGCACGGGAAATCTGCTCCATTGATCAGGCAAAACTTGTGGAGACAACGAGCATTACGCCCCAGATCTCGACCGCACAATTGCGCGACATTCTGGATGATCCCGCAGCCATCGGCAGGCAGCTTCAGTCGCAATAAAAAGCTTTAAGTCTATAACTGTTCCACCAATCCGTGAGGGCCATTTCCCCAGCTGAAAATGGTCCTCTTTTTATGCTTAACGCAAATCCGGGTTATTTCACCTTTTAATATTTGATGATTTCTTGAATGTTAAAAAAAGCTTTCTCCCAAGTAACGATATTTCTTGACAACTGCTCTTTATTTGCATATTAAACCAAATAACAAACAGTGAGACTGCCGAAAGGGTGAAGAAGATGCAGAGATTACATTTATCAATCATAATGACCTACATATTATCATTGATATTATTTACCGGAACCGGGTTTTGTGCCGAAAAAATTCCACTTACCCTGGATACGGCAATCCGGATGGCTCTGGAAGAGAACCACTATCTTAAGTCACGAAACCTTGAAGTCCAGAGTGCGGATGCCGGACAAAAGGCCAGTCGGGGTGCGCTTCTGCCCCGGCTTGACACTTATGCCGGATATCTGAGAACCTCAAATCCGATGCTCATAATTCCGATGACGGAACTCGGCAGTGACCCTACCTTTACCAGAAATCACTATCAGGCCGGTTTAGGTATAACTTTCCCGCTTTATGAAGGGGGGCGGCGCTGGCATAAGGTTACGGCTTCCGATTTAAGTAAATTGATCGCGGAACATCAGCTTAAGTTCTCACGTCAGGAAATTATTGCCAATGTTACAAACACTTTCAATCAGATACTCTCTTTCCAGGCCCTGGAGAAGGCTCAACTTAAGGTACTTGATTCCCTCAAAAAGGCTCAGAATGATATTCGCAAAAGAGTTGATCTGGGACGAACCGCGCCGGTTGAACTGATGAAGATGGATACCCAGGTGGCCCATCAGGAGCAGGCACTTATTCATACCCGTCAGGCCGCACTCAGGGCGCGGCAGGCACTGGCGTCTCTGCTGGGTAAGAACCCGGCTCTGCTGGATGAGCCGGAAGGCCGACTTAAAACCACACCCCCCAAATTACCCGCCCAGGATAAAACAACCCTTGAAAAGATCATCGCTCAGCGGCCGGATATCGACAAAGCTCAGGATGAATTGAAACTGGCCGCTACAGAGATAAAACTGCAGGAGGGCTATCACCTGCCGGATATAAATGTAATCGGGGACTACGGCCAACGAGCCGGCAGCGGCTTAAATGATAACGAAGAGGTCTGGAGCGCGGGAGTTAATCTTAAATTTAATCTTTATGCCGGGGGCCAGATAAAGGCTAAAGTTAATCAGGCAAAAGCCCGCTATGAAGCTGCCCGGGAGCGGTTGGAGCAGCAAAAGCTGACGGCCATGACGGAAATCGTCCAGGCTGAAGCCAATATTAAAGAGGCCGCTGAACGAATCAAGATGGCAGACAAAACAATAGCCAGCGCCCGCGAGACCTATCGCATCGAAGAACTTAAATATAACACCGGGGCCAGCACCATAACCGACAGCCTGCTGGCCCAGGCGGCCTGGTTTGAGGCAACCGCCTTAAAGGCGGAAGCCGTTTATGAATTAGAAAAAGCCATAGTCGATTATCGTCTCGCCTGCGGCACAATTGAAGAAGGCATCAATCATGATTAAAAAATTAATTACGGTTATTATTCTTATCCTCCTGGTGGCTGCCGGCATACGCCTGATCAAACATAAAAAAGCGGCAATCAGTCAGACGAAACCTCCGCTGGAAAGGATTACGGCAGTCAAAACCGTGACGGCCGACAAAGGAGAATTTGCGATTCAGAAAACCCTGCTGGGGGAGATCGTCGCGAAACGACAGATACTGGTTGCGGCCCGGATTACCAGTCATATTCTGACGGTCTCCGGACGCCCTGGAACAATAGTCAACAAGTATGATATCCTGATTCAGCTGGATGACCGCACGGAGAAAGACCAGGTCGCCGCCATTCGGGCTGATCTTCAAGCCGCCCGCACTCAGCTGGTTACTCAGCAATCAATCTTTTCCCGGGATCAGAAACTGTTTAAGGCCACGGCCATTAGTCAGGAGGCTTTTGATAAATCCCGAGCCAGTTACGACGACGCCCGGGCCCGGGTAACCTCTCTGGAGAAATCCCTAAATATTGCAATCGCGGACCTCTCCTATACCGTCATCAAAGCCCCGGCAGCCGGAGTCATCACTGAACGTCTGGTCGATCCCGGAGATCTGGCGACTCCGGGAAGACCCCTTATCGGGATTGAAGAGAGCAATGCCGGGTACTATGTACTGGTCAATATTCCACAGGCTGACTTCGCCCTTGTCAAAACGGGTGATTCTGCGGAAATCCTGGCTGACAAATTCAACGGAAAACCGCAGGCCAAGGCCATCACTGCAGCTATCAGCCGAGTCCATCCGTCCACCAGCCAAGGTACTCTGGCAAGTATTGAAATCGATCTGGAGAAACCGCCCTTTAATTTACCGACCGGGGCAGCAGTCAGAATTTCTCTTACTGAAAACAGCATCGAAGGCTGGAAGGTTCCGGCCCGGGCCGTTCTCGAAAATGTCGAGCAGAGTTATCTCTACACCGTTACAAACGGCAACCGGATACATATCGTTCCCGCCCGGATCCTGGCCACAGATGGTGACTGGCTGGTAGTCGCCGCCGAACTCAATGAAAAAAACCGGCTTGTCATCGCTCAGGAGAGCGGCCTTTTAAGGCTGCATGACAAGCAGACGGTCAAGGTGGTTCAATGAATCCTGAAAGTTTGCCTGAGAACAGCTTACCCGGGAAGGGTTCAACGAAAAACAGTTTCATCGATAAACTGCTAAACCATCCCCATCTGGTGATCTCCCTTATTCTGCTGCTGGCAGCCCTGGGTTTCATCGGTTTTCGCTCAATGCCGCTGAACCTGTTCCCCGATGCCAACTATCCGGTGATTGCGGTTATTATTCCCCAGCCCGGAGCCTCTGCCGCCGATGTCGAAGATAAAGTTACCCGGCCGGTGGAGAAAGAGCTGGCGACCATCGATCTGGTGCGCAAGGTGC
Organism: Thermodesulfobacteriota bacterium; assembly: GCA_024763535.1. GTDB lineage: Bacteria > Desulfobacterota > Anaeroferrophillalia > Anaeroferrophillales > Tharpellaceae > Tharpella. Next base: position 20,096 of record JANTFH010000029.1, on the reverse strand, counting down.
GCTCCGTCAGTCAGGATGAGATGACCGCGGTCAGTGTTGAATTTGAATACAGTAAAAGTCTGGACGCGGCGGCAACCGATGTTGCCAACGCCCTGAAAAAGGTTGAATCACGGTTGCCGCCGGACATTAAACCGGCTGAAATTTTCCGGGTCAGCGATGCCACCACCCCGGTTTTCACTCTGGCTCTGACGCCGAAAAAAGAGAGTCATCTGGATCTTGCCAAGGTGCGCCAACTCGCCGACAATGAGATCAAGGAGGCCTTGCTCAGGATTCCCGAGGTTGCCAATGTTGAAATTTTCGGCGGCTATAACCCGGAAATCCTGGTTGAAGTTGATCCGCTCCGCTTGCATTCGTACAAGCTCTCTTTAGGCCAGGTTATTATGGCCATCAGAAAACAGAACATTAATATTCCCGACGGCCTGATCATCAACCATGACTCCCAGTTTCTGATTAAAACTCAAGGTGAACATCTCCTGAAATCCACGCTGGCGGATATTGTCATTGCCCACAAAGACAAAGCCGGAGGCGGTGAGTTACACTTAGGCGATATCGCTACCATAAAAACCAGCTACCGGGAGCGACAGTCTCTGTATCGCGGCAACAACCGGGCCGCCATCGGCATCAATCTGCTGCGTGCGGAACAGGGCCATGTGACCACCACTATCGCCGCAGTCGAGAAAGCCCTGCCGACGATTGCCAAGCAGTTTCCGGAGGTTGACTTTCAGGTTGCCGACACCCAGAAAACCATTATCACAACCAGTATCTCCAATATGAGTGATGCCCTGCGTGATGCGATTATCATGACGGTAGCGGTTATCTTCCTGATTCTGGCCAACCTGCGGATGTCATTGCTGGCGGCGATCTCAATCCCGTTTACCTATTTTTTGACGTTCGCGGCCATGTATGTTTTAGGCTACGAACTTAATATCGTTACCCTGACGGCAGTCATTGTCGCCGCCGGGCTCCTGCTTGATGACGCGATTGTCGTCATTGAGAATATTGAACGCCATTACCACAAGCTTAATGAACCGATCCGCGAAGCGGCGGTCAACGGCTTAAAAGAGATTATACTGGCCGACTGGGCCGGGACCTATACCACGGTTATCGTGCTTGTGCCGATTATGTTTGTCGGCGGCTATGTTGAGAAGATTCTGCGCCCCTTTACGGTAGTTCTCGCCCTGTCGCTGCTTTCAAGTTACATCATCTCGATCACGGTTATTCCGATTCTGGCTCCCTACCTGCTAAGACCTCATACCAGTAAAAACCGGCTGGAAAAATTAGCGGCTCTCTTTGATCATTTTATTATTGATCCGATAAGCAATTTTTTTGCGCGGCTGATTCATACGGCTTTGCGGCATAAACTTATTTTCATTATGCCGGTAATTATGTTGTTTGTTTTCAGTATGAAGATCGTCATGCCGCTTAACGGCCGTGATCTGATGCCGCCGATGGATACCGGTATTGTCAAAATCGCCTTTGAAACTGACGCCGACACCTCTCTGGCTGAAACCGAGAAGGTTGCCCGCCGGATTGAAGCCCGGCTGGAAAAGATCAAGGGTCTGGAACTGTTGTCGACTACGGTCGGCTCGGAGCCCGGGGTTGTCAGTTTCGGCACCGGCCGGATTCCGCAGCAGGGCATGATTACCGCCCATTTTGTCGACCGTTTTCACCGGAAGGAAAAGATCTGGGAGATTGAGGCTGACATCCGGGCCCAGGCCGCCGATATCCCCGGGCTTAAATCACTGGACGTATTTGATTTCGGGGCCACACCGCTCTCCTCGATTGCCGCCTCGGTCGATGTTATGTTAAGCGGCCCTGACCCCGAAGTTCTCGATAAACTGGCCGACGAGGTTGCGGCCCGGATGCGCAAAGTCAAGGGGCTGACGACGGTCAGCCGTTCCTGGACAAATGACAAAACCGAATTTATGCTCAATATTGATCTTGAGAAGGCCAGTCGTTACAATCTTGATCCCGAGGCCATCAGCACCGAGATTGCCCATGCCGTCAAAGGCGGGCCGTCTTCTACCCTGAGGGTTCCGGGTGAGGATGGTTATTCGATTCAGGTGCGCTATCCGAAGTCGGAACGCCGCAATCCGGAAGATCTGCTCGATATCTATCTGCCCGCAGATTCCGGTCCGGTGCCCTTGCGTGAACTGGTATCGCTGGTAAAAACCCGGAGTCGAACCCGGTATACCCGTCAGGACCTGCAGCCGACGGTTGATATTTACGGCTACCGGGCGACAACCGCGATCACGTTTCTTCAGGGAGACATTCTTAGGGCGCTGGATGACCTGGAACTGCCCCCCGGTTATAAACTGAGTCATGAAGGTGAAGTCAAAAATATGGGTGAGGCGGGTAAACGCCTCGCCAAAGCCTTAGGGCTGGCGGTTATTCTGCTCTTTTTCTCACTCGTACCGACGTTTCGCTCCTGGGTAAACCCGATCACCATCATGAGTGCCATTCCTCTGGCCATGATCGGCGGCGCCTGGGGCCTTTTGATTACCGGCCAGCACGCCTGTATGCCCGCGAATATGGGGATGATCCTTCTCGCCGGGATTGTGGTCAACAACTCGATTTTACTTATCGATTTTATTGAACAGGCGCGTAAACAGGGCAAAGATCTGATGGCGGCGATTGAACAGGCCGTCCGCGTCCGTACCCGGCCGATCCTCATGACGGCAATCTGTACTATAGTCGGCATGCTCCCTATCGCCGCCCAGCGGGCCTTAGGTCTCGAACGTCTCTCCCCCTTGGCCGTAGTCGCCATCGGCGGCCTCCTGGTGGCCACCTTCCTGACGCTTATATACGTCCCCCTGTTCTATTCTCTGGTCGATAAACTGCGTCAACGCTTTAAGTTCTCTTCCCGTTGATTTCTTGACCCAAATGAGTCTACAAAGAGAAAAAGCCGGCTTAAAAAGCCGGCTTTTTCTCTTTCGAGGTTCCCTTTAACAATCAGGAGAGTATTTCTGGGGATCAATCCAGCTGGCGGCGAATAAAGGTAGGAATCTCAAAATCATCGACTCCACCCTCAAATTCGGTTTCCGAACCAACCACCTTTTTCATCATTGGCGGCAGATCCGGGATCTCTTCCGTTTGCACGCTCTGATCAAAGGATCGATCAAAATTATCTACATCAGCAATTTCATAGTTATGTAATTTGGCCTCAGCTTCATACTGACGCGCCTGAAAGGCCGGGCGATCGTAGTTATCTCTACGCACAGCTGTACCAATCGGATATTTACCACTAAGCCCCAGGCCCGGACCCTTAACCCCGGTGGAAGCTACTGAAAGCTGCTGTTGCTGTACAGAGTCAAAACCGGTCGCAATCACCGTAATCCGCAGACTGTCCCCCAGGGAATCATCGAGAACCACACCGAAAATTACCTCCGCATCTTCGTGGGTCTCTTCCTGAATCAGACTGGCGGCCTGATCCATCTCGTGCAGGGTCAGCTCGGAAGCGGCGGTAAAATTAATAATTACCCCCCGGGCTCCCTGAATACTCAAATCCTCCAGCAGAGGTGAGGCAATAGCCGACTGAGCCGCCTCAATCGCCCGGTTTTCGCCATTGGCGATACCGGTTCCCATCAGCGCCATGCCGGTATTACCCATCACCGTTTTAATATCCTGAAAATCGAGGTTAATCTGACCGTGAACGTTAATCAGATCGGAGATACTGCGTACCGCCTGCAAAAGGACGTCGTCAACGGTTCTGAAAGCGTCAACCGCGGTTGTGTCCTTGCCTACCGTATTCAGCAGTCTCTGGTTCGGAATAGTGATTAAGGCGTCAACATTTTCCCGTAATTTTGCCAGCCCCTCTTCCGCAATCCGCATCTTCTTCTTACCTTCAAAATTGAAGGGTTTTGTAGCCACGCCTATAACCAGAGCCCCGGACTCACGAGCCAACTGCGCTACCACCGGAGCCCCGCCGGTACCGGTACCGCCGCCCATGCCTGCAGTTACAAAAACCATATCCGCACCGCCGATCAGTTCCGATATCTGATCCGCATCCTCAAGAGCTGCGCTGCGACCGATATCCGGATTCGCCCCGGCTCCCAGACCTTTGGTCATGCGGCTGCCGAGCTGCACCTTGACCGGCGCCTGCGAAGCGTTCAAATCCTGCGCATCGGTATTGGCAACAATAAAATCAACTCCTTCCAGACCCGATTTGATCATATTGCCGACCGCGTTACCGCCGCCTCCACCAACTCCAATTACTTTAATTTCCGCTGCCAAACTCCCGCTTTCTTCGAATTCAAATGTCATCACACTCTCCCCCATTGTCAAAAAGTTACCCCTACTTAAACGAAAAAACCATATATTTTAACAACCTTCTCAACCAACCGAAAAGATTGTCTGATTATCAAATTTGAATGAGCTGTAAAACACTAGAAAAAATCCTTCAGCCAGTCACCAAATTTACCCATAAAACCACCCAACTCCAGACCTTTGGCACTATAACGCCGGTTGCCGCCGGACTCCTGCAACGCATACTTTAACAGACCGATCGAAGTTGCATAAATCGGACTTTTAACCGCTTCAAAACCACTGCCCTGAGCTGCCGGAAAACCGACCCGGGACTGAAGTTCAAAAACCTTCTCGGCCAGTTCGGCGGTTCCCGGCAAAAGTGCGGTTCCCCCCGTTACCACGACTCCGGAGACGACCTGATCGTAAACCCCGGATTTGTGCAGCTCCCGGTTGGCCAGCTCAAAGATCTCCTCCAGCCGCGGTTCTATAATTTCACCTAATATCTGCCGGGAAAGTTTCCGGGGAGGACGGCCGCCGACACTCGGAACCTCTATCGAATCATCGTGGCCTATAATCTGGGTTGTGGTACAGCCGTAATGCCGCTTGATTTTTTCCGCCGCTTCCATCGGCGTCCGTAAACCGATGGCGATATCATTGGTCACCTGATTACCGCCTAAAGGCAGGGATGCGGTATAGGAGATCGAACCTTCAACATAGACGGCAATATCTGTGGTACCGCCGCCGATATCAACCAGAACCACACCCAGCTCACGCTCCTCCACCGTCAAAACTGCCAGGCTCGAGGCCATCTGCTGCAGAACTACTCCTTTAACATCAAGCCCGGCCCGATTACAGCAACGGTAGATGTTCTGCAGTGAAGCCGCGGCCGCAGTAACAATATGAACATCAACCTCCAGCCTGACCCCCGACATTCCGACCGGATCAATCACTCCCTCCTGATCATCCAGAAAAAATTGCTGCGGGATAGTGGCGATCACCTCACGATCCATCGGGATAGCTACTGCCCGGGCGGCTTCAATCACCTGTTCGACATCGTTCTTGCTGACCTCTCGATCCTTGACGCCGATAATCCCGTGGCTGTTCATACCCTGCACATGACTGCCGGCGATGCCGGTCTGGACGGCCTTTATCTTCTGGCCGCTTATCTTTTCCGCCTCATCCACGGCCTGCCTAATCGATTCAACCGTGGAATCGAGATTGACCACCACCCCTTTGCGCAGCCCGGATGAAGGGGCTGTGCCGACGCCGACAATTTCCAGTCCCGACTCTTTCTCCACGCCAACCAGGACGCAGGTTTTAGTCGTCCCTAAATCGAGTCCGACTACCATCTGTTCAGTTTTGGCCATATTTTACCGCCTTCCTACCTTTCCGGGACCGCCCCGTTCGCAAACCGGCAACAACCGAATTCTCACCGACACAATCAAAATATTTTACCGCGTCCGCACGGTCACCCAGTCTTTGCAGCACCCGACGCCAGCGATCAAGTCTTACCCGATAATTCTCCAAACCCAACTGAACCTCCCAACTCCTTACCGTCGTAAAAAAGGTTACACCTAAAACCTCATCCAACTCGATCTGGGAAATTTTTTCCGGCCACCGGCGGCCAGGTTCATTCCATATCCGTAGCAGCTCAGTGGCTTTTTTCAATAACCGCGGCCAAATCTCAGGTCGTTCCCGCCACTCCCGGGGGCTGATTCCGCTGATAACCGGAAAATCCAGAATCTCTCCCTCTGGAGCCGGGCCGATTACCCGACCGTCGCCGTCAACCATGTAGAGTTTATCAATATAGAGCAGCGCTTTAGGTTCGCACTCTCTAATCTCAACCTGCAGACGATCCGGCAGCCGCCGGTAGATCACCGCCTCCTTGACAAACGGCAGAGCCTGAATCCGGGCCTGAGCCTGCGACAGTGAAAAAGCAAAGGTCAGCTGCCGCGAATCCAGATCCAGAGCCTTGATGATGTCCTTTCTCTGACAACGATGATTACCCTCAATCACAATCTCTTTAACAACAAAATTATCACTCGCTTTAAGCCGACCATCCGCATTCTCTACCAGAGTCGGGAGCCAGAGCCACAAACCAAATCCACCCAGACCCAGAAAACAGACTACGGCGATCAACAGCATCTGCCGGCGGTTACCGCTGCGGCGCTTATCATCATAGTTCCGGGCCCGCCGGATATCCCGGCGACTGTTGCCGGACCACAGGCGCCGTTTCTCCTTTTTCTTAAACCGGGGCCAGATCAAGACCGGCACCTTGAATAATGCGATCTATTAACGTGACAAAATCCATCCCCTCAGCCGCTGCGGCCTGAGGCAGGAGACTGGTTTCAGTCATTCCGGGAACCGTGTTGATCTCGATAACCTGCGGCTGATTGTCCATATCGAGACGGAAATCAACCCGGACCGCCCCACGGCCGCAGCCCAGAGCCCGAACACTGGCCAGGGCCAGTTCCTGAACCTTGCGGGTCACGGATTCATCAATCGGGGCCGGCACCAGATACTCAGTAAAACCCTTGGTATACTTAGCCTTGTAATCGTAAACCCCGTCGCGGGGACGAATTTCAATTAAGGGCAGGGCTTCACCCTGCAGCACCGCGGCCGTCAACTCAACACCCGCGACATAACTCTCAATCATAATCTGGCGACTGAACTTACGGGCCTGCGCCAGAGCCGGGTCCAGATTCGCGGCATCAGTCACGACACTCATCCCCAGACTCGAACCCTCGGCCACCGGTTTAACCACCAGAGGGTAACCACCGGAGGGCACCACCACCTCAGCCGAGCCGATATCGGGTATCGTATAATCCGGGGTCTGAATATCATACGAAAGCAGAACCCGCTTGGTCATAACCTTATGCATGGCGATACTGCTGGCCATGATTCCGGGGCCGGTATAGGGAATCTTTAGATACTCCAGCACCCCCTGGATACTGCCGTCTTCACCATAAACTCCGTGCAGAGCGATATATGCCACGTCCACCCGGGCTTCTTTGAGACGGGCAACGATATTCCGATCAACATCGATCATGATAACTGTAAAACCCAACTCCTGCAAAGCTTTGCCGATGGCCTCTCCGCTTTTCAGGGAAACCTCGCGTTCTGCTGAAAGTCCGCCGTAAAGGACACCGACTCTGGTTCCAGACGTAAATTTCATTTTCCCCTCCCTGCGTGGTTTTACGAAATTAAGAGACAATCCTGATTTCAGGTTCCAGCATTACATTGCAGGATGATTTTACCCGCTCCCGCATCTCCTGCATCAGGGTTGTAATATCCCGGCTTGTCGCTTTACTCCCGGCGACAATCACGTTGGCATGTTCTTGCGCAACCCGGGCCCCGCCGCAAGCCAGACCTTTACAGCCGGCTTCCTCCAGCAGACGGCCGGCGTAATCACCATCCGGATTCTTGAACACCGACCCGGCATGAGCCCCGGACGGCAGGCGCAGGCGCCGCAATTGACGAATCTCAGCTACCTTTCCGGCAACCTCCGACGGCGCTTTACGCGGCAGCATAAAGTAGGCCGCTACCACAATATCCTGCGCCTCCAGACCACCATCCCGATAGCCGGGATCAAGCTCAGCCACCGAACGCCACTCAAGTTTTCCTGTATGTATCAGTGAGACTGCGGCAATTTTATCAAAAATCGTACTCCCGAAGGCACCGGCGTTCATAGCCAGAGCGCCCCCCAGGGTACCGGGTATCCCGGCCAGATTTTCCAGGCCGCCGTAACCGCTGATTGCGCTCAATCGAATAAGCTCCGCCAACTGCACACCGGCCTCAACCCGAACCATAACCGTACCCCTGTCAGAACCGACAATCGTATAGTCACTAAAACCGCGGGTCAGGCTGATGACTACCCGATCCCGAACCCCGGCATCACCTACCAGCAGATTACGGCCGCCGCCTAACAGCAGAAATTCAAGTTCCATCTCCGCCAGGGTTTCAACCGCCCGGCGTAAATCCGTCAGAGTTTCCGGCTGGAGGAAAACCGCGGCCCGGCCGCCGGTCTTAAAAGCCGTCTTCGGAGCTAAAGGTTCATCCTCAAGGATCAACCCCGGCAAACTCCGCTGCAGCACTTTTTTCTGCTCCCCACTGATCAAAAGACCACCTGCTCAAGACTCTGAATGATTAATCAAAACTGCGCCCGGGTTAAAATAAGCATATCTTTTTACCTTTTCAAATTCAGTCGGCAATCAGTTCATGACCCAAACGAAAAATATCACCGGCTCCCAGGGTTAAAATCAGATCCGCGGCTTCGGCATTCTCCGCCACAAACTCCCTTAAGGCGGCCCGGTCGGGTAGATAAAAGACCTGTTTATGGCCGTGTTGACGGATTGCCTCCGCCAGACTTTCACCACTTATACCCTCAATCACCGGCTCACCGGCGGCATAGATATCGGTCACTACGAGGATATCCGTCTCATTGAAAACCAGTTGAAATTCATTAAATAGAAATTTGGTCCGGGTATATCTGTGCGGTTGAAAAAGGGTTATCAGGCGCCTCTCCGGCCAGGCCTGGCGCAGAGCTTCAAGGGTTACCTGAATCTCGGTCGGGTGATGACCGTAATCATCGACCAGCAGGGCTCCCCGGTATTCGCCGACAATCTGCAGGCGGCGTTGAACGCCGGTAAATCCTGACAGATGCCGCCGGATATCAGCAAATTCCAGACCCAGCTCAAAACCGGTCGCAATCGCTGCCAGACAGTTCAAAACGTAGTGACGCCCCGGCATATCGATAGTAAATTCACCCAATTCCCGATGATCGGCAATCACTTTGAAGCGGCTCTGCATACCCTTGATACTGACCTCAACCGCCCGCACATCAGCCTGGGGATTAAAACCGTAAGTTGAGACCCGGCGCCTGATTCTCGGGATAATCTCCTGTACCCGCGGGTCGTCAAGACAGAGAACAACGAGCCCATAGAAAGGAACCTTGTTCGCGAAAGCGGCAAAATTATCCTCAATTTCATTAATCCCGCCCCGGTAGTGATCAAGATGTTCACGATCGATATTGGTGATAATCGCGATAATCGGCGACAGGGCCAGAAAGGAGCCGTCACTCTCATCCGCTTCAGCCAGCAGAATCTCGCCCCGACCGAGACAGGCATTACTGTTGATACTGTTCAGGCGGCCGCCGATAACCACGGTCGGATCAAGATCGGTACCGCTGAGCATGGTGGCGATCATTGAGGTGGTTGTCGTCTTGCCGTGGGTGCCGCCGACGGCAATCCCGTATTTCAGGCGCATCAACTCAGCCAGCATCTCGGCCCGGGGAATAACCGGGATCGAGCGGGAGTGAGCCTCCAGAACTTCAGGGTTATCATCCTTGACTGCGGTCGAACGCACCAGAACCTGCACATCTCCGAGGTTCTCCCGGGCATGGCCGTAGGCAATTCGAGCCCCGAGTTTTTGCAGACGTTCGGTAACCGGAGTTAAGTTAAGATCGGAACCGTGAACCTCATACCCCAGGTTCAACAGCACCTCGGCAATACCGCACATGCCGCTGCCGCCGATGCCGACAAAGTGAACCCGTTCAACCTTATGATGCATGCCTTTCACTTAAGCATATCTCCTTCAATCAATTTCAGACAGTGGTCGACAATCTCTTCGCGGGCTGCCGGCCGGGCCAGTTTTGCCGCCGCCTGTTCCATCGCCGCCCGACGTTCAGGCTGATCGATCAGCTGTCTTATCTCGTTACTCAAAGCGGCCGCCGTCAGTTCACTCTCGATCTGCATCAGAGCCGCGTCCGACTCAGCAAAGGCTCTGGCATTAAAAACCTGATGGTCATGGGCGGCAAAAGGAAAAGGCACCAGGATAGAGGCCTTGCCGAGTTCCGCCAGTTCCGCCAAAGTCAAAGCGCCGGCCCGACAGATAACCAGATCCGCCTCCCGATAACAGGTGCCGATATCATCGATAAAAGGGGCTACTTCCACCTCACAGTTAATCTTGGCATAAGCTTTTTTCACGCTCTCCAGTTCAGCCTTGCCGCTTTGATGCACCACCTTGAGATGCGGATAGTCTGAAACTAATATCTCAAGCGCTTCCGGCACTATCCGGTTAAGGATCCGGGCTCCCTGACTGCCGCCGACCACCAGGAGATTGAAGGTGGCGTCCGGGCTGGCATCCACGGACACCGACGCCGGCTCCCCTTGAGCCTGCAGATGCGGACGCAGAGGATTGCCTAAATCATAAATTTTACGGCTTTTCAAACTCTCCCGGGCTTTACTGAAAGCGATGAAAACCACCCCGGCAAAGGGTGCCAGAAGCCGGTTAACCAGCCCGGGATAGGCATTCTGCTCCTGTAAAACCCAGGGCAGACCGGCAACCATCGCCGCCAGCAGTACCGGAGCGCTGGCATAGCCCCCGAGGCCGACAACCAGAACCGGACGATAACGCACCAAAAGAATCAGAGCCTGGATAACCGCTTTGGGGAAATTAACCAGGGCCTTGAAACGCCGCATCCCTTTAACCCCGACCAAACCGTGAACCTCGAGTAACGCCAGAGGATAGCCCAACTCCGGAATTACCCGGGCCTCGAGCCCCCGCTCGGTGCCGGCAAAAACGATATTGATATCAGGCTGGCGGCGGCGAAACTCTTCCGCCAGGGCGATCCCGGGAAAAAGATGACCTCCGGTACCACCACCAGCAAAGAGAATGGTTTCAGCGGGTCTGGCGACTGACATTATACAACACTCCAACTGCAGCCAGGGAGACACAGAGAGAACTGCCCCCGTAGCTTAAAAAAGGAAAGGTTAGACCCTTGGTCGGCAAAAGACCCAAAGTAACCCAGAAATTAATCGTCATCTGCAGCACCAGAAACAGCGTCAGCGCAAAAGCCAGAATAGTTCCCAGACGATCGGGAGCCGAGCGGGATATCTTCAGTCCGACCCAGAGCAGCGCCAATATCAGCACAACCAGAATCGCAATGCCGATGAAACCAAACTCTTCCGCCCAGACCGCAACAATAAAATCAGTATAGGCCTCCGGCAGATAGAGAAGCTTCTGGATACTGTTGCCGGCACCAGTACCGCTGAGACCGCCGGCACCATAGGCGATCAACGACTGTTTCAGCTGATAGGAGATACTGTTGCCACCGACATCTAGAAATGAGGTCAGACGCTGCATCCGGTAACCGCGTCCGGCAATTGCGACAACTATGCCGCAGATTCCAATCATACCTAATAACGCGAGATGTTTTATCCGCGCCCCGGCAACAAAGAGCAGCACGAAGGTCAAAGCTCCGAGGACTACGGAGGAACCGAAATCGGGCTCCTTCATCAACAGGGCGACGATAATCCCGAGAATAATCCAGGGCGGCAGAAAATCCTGCTTAAAATCACCCATCCGGCCCTCGCGTTTAGCCAAATAGGCACTTAAATAGATCACGAAACTCAATTTACAGAACTCTGAGGCCTGCAGGTTGAAAAGCGGCGTCCTGATCCAGCGCGTCGCCCCTTTCACATTAACCCCGAAACCCGGCACCAGAACCAGAACCAGCATACCTATACTGATAACCACCAGCGGCAGAGTCAATTTACCCCACCAGTGGTAGTTAAAACGAGCAAAGAGCAGCAGCGCCACTCCCCCTAAAACAGCGAAGATCAACTGCCGCAAGAGATAGTGGCTGCTCTGTCCGTAGGCATTGAAAGCTTTAATGCTGCTGGCATTGAAAACCATCAAAAGCCCCAGAAAAAGCATCATGACAACCACCGACATCAACACTATCTCATTTCGTTTCATAGCGCTGGACAAACTCCATTTCTACCGCTGGTTGCCTTATTTACGGACAATATATGCATCTTAACCAATTGCCGAAACCTCTCTCCCCGCTCCTCATAATTTGTAAACTCATCAAAACTGGAACAACCGGGAGCTAAAAGCACAACCTCTCCGGGCCGGGCCAGACTTACGGCCCGCTGCAGGGCGGCCTCCAGATTTACGGCCCGGTAACCCCGATCATATTCCGGCAGCTGTTGGGCCACCGCCTCAGCCGCCTCACCGAAGGGAATCAGTGTGTGTAAACGATTCCGCAGGGATTCCCGCAACAGGGTAAAATCGGCCCCCTTGTTGTAACCGCCGAGCAGCAATACAAGGGGCTGATCAAAACTGTTAACCGCCTTGATTACAGCATCGATATTGGTGGCCTTGGAGTCATTGTAGTAATCGACTCCGGCCCGGCTGCCGACATATTCGAGACGATGCGGTACTCCGCTGAAAGCCTCGATAACCGCCAACAGCGGCTTCTCCTCCAGGCCATAAATAAGAGCGGCAAGCAGCGCCGCCAGATAGTTGGAACGATTATGAGCCCCGGGAAGTTTCACCGCCGGAGCCGCAAATTCCCGCCGCAGCCGCTCACCGCTAAGGGTTTTGGTGGCAATGACTATCTGCCCGTCTATCCAGGATGCGCCGTTGTTTACGAGAAGATCACTGACACTGAAAAAGACAATCTGCGGCAGGTTCTCACCCGCCTGACGCTGCTGTTGAAACTCAAGACCTAAGGTTTCAAGCTTAGGGTCGTCCTGATTAAGCAGGAGAAAGTCATTACGGTTCTGACCCGCACAGATCCGAAATTTGGCCGCCAGATAGGCATCACCGTCAACATAACGATCCTGATGATCAGGAGTCAGGTTAAGAATAATCGCAATTCGGGGATGAAAATCCATCACTCCTTCCAGCTGAAAACTGCTGAGTTCAAGAACCGCGACCTCATATTCAGAGGCCGCCATCTCCACCGCCGGACGTCCCAGATTGCCGCCGACAAAAGTATTAACCGCGGCCGCCTGAAACATCTCGCCCAGAAGGGTTACGGTTGTCGTCTTGCCATTGGTACCGGTAAGGGCAATCAGGGTTGTAGCACTGAGCCGAACCGCCAGTTCGACCTCGCCGATGATCTCGCAACCCGACTGACGGGCGCGATTTAAGACCGGCAGGGAAAGCGGCACCCCGGGGCTGACGACGATTAAATCGCGGCCAGCAAAGAACGTCTCACTGTGACCTGAAGTCTCAATCTCGCTGACTCCGAGTTTCACCAGCCCATCCAGGGGTCTTTTGAGCTCCGTCTCCGACCGCCGGTCACTAACCGCTACCTGATAACCCCGTGCCAAAAGAGCCCGGACAGCAGCAATCCCGCTGATTCCGAGGCCAACCACCAGTGCTCTTTTGTCCGGGTTTGCGGCCGACATCCCTCTACCTCAGTTTAAGTGTACTTAAAGCAAACAGGGCCAGGATCAGGGCAATAATCCAGAAACGGACAATCACCTTGGGCTCGGCCCAGCCTTTTAGTTCAAAATGGTGATGAACCGGAGCCATCCGAAAAACCCGTTTTCCCGTCAACTTGAATGATGCCACCTGAATAATAACTGAAAGGGTCTCCATGACAAATATCCCGCCTACCAGAAAAAGCAGCAGCTCCTGTTTGGTAACGGCCGCCACCGCCCCGAGTCCGGCACCTAAAGCCAGAGAACCGACGTCACCCATAAAAATCGCCGCCGGATAGGTGTTAAACCAGAGAAAGCCCAAGGTCGCGCCGATCATGGCCCCGCAGAAAACGGCAACCTCTCCGACCCCGACCACATGTTGAACTTGAAGATAGTCGGCCAGCAGACGGTGACCGGCGACATAGGTAAAGATCATGTAAACAGCAAAGGCCACCAGTGAAGGCCCGGTTGCCAGGCCATCGAGACCGTCGGTCAGATTTACCGCGTTCGAGGTACCCACCACCACCAGAGTCATAAACGGTATGTAAAAAATGCCGAAATCGGGCAGCAGATGTTTGCAGAAAGGTACCGTCAAAATAGTTGAATAACCGGGCATCATATAGACTATCAGACTGAACACCAGGGCCACTCCAAACTGCGCCGAAAGCTTCTGCCGGGCCGATAAACCGGTTGAGTTGCCCCGCACCAGTTTACGGTAGTCATCGACAAAACCTATCGCCCCGAAACCCAGAACCACCGCCAGTATCAACCAGATATAGATTTCTGTAAGATCGGCCCAGAGCAGGGTGGCGACTACCACCGTAAAGATGATTAGAACCCCGCCCATCGTCGGGGTACCGGTCTTTACCTGATGGCTCTGGGGCCCGTCGTTCCGTACAACCTGACCGATCTGCAGCGCCTTGAGCCAGGCAATCACCTTGGGACCTAAATAGAAGGCGAGAAAGAGAGCTGTCAGAGCTGCATAGATCGCGCGAAAGGTAATATAACGAAAGACATTGAAGCCGGACCAGAAATTATGCAAAGGATAGAGGATATGATAAAGCATCTATTTCTCGGCCTCATAAGCGGCTGCTAACGGAGCCACGATATTTTCCAGTGCCAGGCTGCGGGAGCCTTTCACCAGAACCAGGGCCCCCTCGACCAGTCTTGTTTTAAGGACTTTCAGGGCGGCCGCAAAAGCCGCCGCGGGAAATTGCACAATCCGTTCCGCCGGCAAACCACAGGCTCTGGCAGCTGCCGCAATTTCAGCCGCCATATCGCCCAGAAGAAGCAACAGATCCGGTCGGATTTCTGCAACCTGTTCTCCGATTTGATGATGCAGTGCCACACTCTCATCCCCGAGTTCGTTCATATCGCCTAAAACCAGGGCCAGAAATCTTTTACCCCGGCGCTCGGCTACGGCCGTCAGGGCCGCCGCCATGGAATCGGGATTCGCATTATAGGCATCATGCAGCAGGGTCATACCGTTGCCCGTCTCATATTTCTCCAGGCGGCCGGCCGGCATCCGGAATGAGGATAAGGAGTTGGCTGCAGGAACCGGGAACACCCCGGCCAAACAAGTTCCTGCAGCCAACGCCAGCACCGCATTCATTACGTTATGACGACCCCAGCAGGGAATTTTAACCGTTGCTTTTGCTTCATCTTTCGTAAAAACAAAGCTTATCCCCTCAGCTGTCAACCATATCTCCGAAGCTTTAACGTCCGCCTCCGCGGCTCCATGCCAGGAGACCGTAAGCATTTTTATCCCCGCCTCGGAATGACGTTGAGCCACCGTCTCCGGCACCAGTCGGGAGAGATAGGGATCATCACTGTTGTAGATCACTGTGGCCTCGGATTTGAGCCCTTCAATAACTTCACATTTAGCCCGGGCTACGGCCTCCAGTGAACCCAAACCCTGCAGATGAGCCCGCCCGATATTGGTAATAACTGCATAATCCGGCCGGGCAATCGCGCTTAATGCGGCGATTTCACCCGGTTCATTCATACCCATCTCCAGCACCGCCACCTGACAATCATCCGCCATGGCAAAGATTGTCAGCGGCAGACCGATACGATTATTAAAGTTGCCGACGGTTTTATGCACCCGGTAGACGGGTTCCAGAATCCTGGTCAGCATCTCTTTGGTGGTTGTCTTACCGTTTGAACCGGTTACGGCAATAACCACCGGATCAATTTTCATCAACCGGGCCCGGGCCAGATCTCCCAGGGCCGTAAGCGTATCACTTACCGGTAAAAAAAGGATCCGGGGATAACTCTGGGCCAGACCGACAAGATCCGCCGCAGCGCCGGACAACACAACCGCCGGCGCCCCTTTGGCGATTGCCGTTTCGATAAAATCGTGGCCGTCAAAATTATCTCCCGACAACGCCACAAAGAGCTCTCCTGGATTAAGTTTTCGGGTATCGGTTGTAACCCCGCTGATCTCCTGCTCCAGATTGATCTCGCGGCAGACCGGCAGCGGCTGAACCTTCAGGATCTCAGCCAGTTCTCCGGTTTTCCAGAAATGATTCCGCCGCTGTTTCATTTCAGATCTCGTTACTTAAGGTAAAAACAAAATCGATCCCCGGTTTCAACTGACTGCCGGGAGCCGGCTTCTGGGCAATAATGCGCCCGGAGCCGGAGATCTTCACATGATTGCGATAACTGCCGATCCGGGCCAGGGCCTCACGAATCGTCTGACCGGTAAAATCCGGAACCACAAGAGCCAGTTGACCCGGCCTGTCGTCTGCTGCCGTATTCGCCGGCGCTGCCTTAACCTTTTCAGGCGCGGTTTTTGCAACTGAATCACAACCACTGTTAACTCCTGCGGGCAGAGGCATATCAAGTCCGGCCACATCGGAACTGGGCACATAATTCAGATAGCTGATAAGACGCCGGTTGATATCGCGAAAAGCCGGGGCCGCCACCATGCCGCCGTAGATCGATTTCTTCGGTTCATCGACCATGACATATACGACTTTACGGGACTGACCGGCCGGTGGATCGACATAACCGACAAAAGAAGCCCAGTACTTACTGTGCGAATAACTCTTCTTCTTGAAATCAAATTTCTGGGCGGTACCGGTCTTGCCGGCGACCCTAAAACCGGGAATCCGGGCACGCGGCGCAGTGCCGTCGGCCTCGACAACTTTGGCCAGCGCCGCATCCACCTGGCGGGCGACCTCACGGCTGCAGGCCCGGACCGGTAAACCCTGACGATTATATTCATAAACGGTCCAGCCGGCACTGTTGACAATCTTTGACACCAGATGCGGAGTCACCCGGTAACCGCCGTTGGCCAGGGCCGCGTAGGCAGCGGTCAACTGCACCGAAGTCATCGAAACCCCCTGGCCGAAAGCCACATTGCAGAGATCTACCGGACGCCACTTGCGCCAGGAACGCAGCCGGCCCGAAGGCTCGTTGGGATAGTCGATCCCGCAGCGGCTGCCGAAACCGAATTTTTTCAGGGTCGTGTAAAAACGCTCGGCTCCCAGACGCTCAACGATCTTTGAGCAGCCGATATTACTGGAATATTTTATAATCTCATCGAGGCGCAGAATCCCGTGTTCGTGGGTATCGTGAATCGTCCGGCGGCCGACCCGATATTTGCCTTTTTCACAATCTATCCGATCATCAATCTTGAAAACACCGGATTCCAGGGCTGCCACCAGCGTAAAAACCTTGAAGGTCGAACCCGGCTCCAGCAGATCGACCACCGAGCGATTACGCCACAGAGCCGGATTGTTCTTTCGCTTGCTGTTGGGGTTAAACCGCGGATACTGGGCCATCGCCAGCAGAGCCCCATCGGCAGCATTCATCACCAGAGCGACACCACTGCGCCCGCGACTGCCGATAACCGCCTCGGCCAGAGCCGTTTCCGCCCAGGCCTGCAGATGGCGGTCTATCGTCAGATAAACCGTTTTCCCCTTGTAGTAATCGAGCTCCGGGTATTCTGAGTTATCGACTACCTGGCGCCGGGCATCATATTCCCGTTCGAGATATATCTGGCGCCCTTTGAGATATTTATCGTAATACCGTTCAAGCCCCTCCTGCCCGACACAGTCTATATTGGTGAAACCCAATATCTGACCGGCCAGTTCACGATTGGGATAGATGCGGCGATTCTCTTCGGAAAAAGCCAGACCGGCCTCTTTCCGGCACCAGGGCTTCAAAGCTTCTATCTGTTCCTGAGACAGGGAACGTTTAAGCCAGACGAAACCCCGCTTACCACTTAAGCGATGTTCGAGAGTTGCAACTTTCTGCCCCAGAATAGGGGCCAGAATTTTAGCCAGACGCTTGCCATCATCAATTTTACGAGGCTCGGCAAAGAGAGCTTTGCCTTTAACCGTAATCGCCAGCTGGCCCCCGTCAGCTGCCAAGATCTTGCCCCGTTCACAGGTCATGAGTACATTCGCCCGCCGCTGGCGCTGCTGGCGGGCCAGATAATAGTCATGCCTGACAACCTGAACAAACCAGGCCCGGACGACTACCGCTATCAAACAAAAAACGACGAGGCCTGCCACCCACCTTATCCGGTTTTGCAAGCTGCGCCGTTCTTTTTTTGATTCGCGTTTTTTGCGCTTCATGGCAACACTATTTTATACCCTGGCCGGGGTTCCTTCAAGCCCAACTGCCGTGCCAGGCGAGCCAGATTCTGGGGCCGTTTCAACGTCGCCAGTTCAGCCTGAAGTTTACCCTGCTCCTCTACAAGATGTTTTTCCTCTTGTCGTAATTCATTCAACCGATAACCCCGGGTTACAATCTTATTATTAACCCAGGAACAATAGAAGATCATCAGGACCAGTACCAACAATAAGCAGCTGTTTAAGAAACCCCACTGCGATACTTCCTGTCGCCGGCCTCCGGTCGCCACCTTATAACCCCCTACAACTTCTCGATCGCCCGCAGACAGGCGCTGCGGCTGCGGGGATTACGCTCAATCTCATCCGGCTGCGGCCGTAAACCCGGACGATGAATAATTTTCACCCGACTGACCCGGCCACAACCGCAAACCGGCACCCGGGGCGGACAGATACAACCTTTGGCCGCTTCCCGGAAAAAACTTTTAACCAGACGGTCTTCCAGTGAGTGATAAGAGATAACTACCATGCGGCCGCCGGGATTGAGACGCTCAAGGCCTGCTTCAAGAACCTCTTCCAGAGCCTTAAGCTCATCATTGACAAAGATTCTCAGGGCCTGAAACACCCGGGTTGCGGGATGCCGCCGAGACTGTTTGTAATCCGGAACCATATCGGCGATCAGTAATGCCAGAGAACGAGTCGTTAACAACGGTTTCTGCCGGCGCCCGGCAACTATCTTACGGGCTATAGCCGCGGCATACGGCTCTTCGCCAAATTCCCGGAAGATCCGCGTCAGGGTTTCGACATCGGATTCCTGGATAATCGCCGACGCCGGGCGGCCGACAGCCGGATCCATACGCATATCCAACGGCCCCTCATTCTGAAAACTGAAACCGCGCTCCCCCTCTTCCAACTGAAAACTGGAAAGACCGATATCCAGCAGAAGACCGTCAATCCTGCCGATCCCGGCATCGTCCAGCAGTTGATCCAGATCGGCAAAGTTACCGGGCAGGAGCTGAAAACGTCCCGGAAAATCCTTTTTCAGGTCAGCACTTCTGGCAACCGCGGCCGGATCCCGGTCAATGGCAACTACGTTCACCAGATCACCACCAAGCTCCAGCAACCGCCGGGTATGACCGCCGCCGCCGAAGGTGGCGTCGACAATCACTCCATGATCACCGGAAAAACTGCGCCCTGACAACAGAATATCAACACTCTCTTGTAAAAGAACCGGAACATGCTTCATTTGAGCTACCGCTCTATGGACTTTCTTTATAGACTTACAAGATTGGTTCGCGGGTAAAAATTTGCAAGATAAAGCTAAATCATCACGCCCAGTTCACCGAGCACCGTACTGATAGCGGCAGAAGATTCGATAGTTTCGTTCTCTTCGATACTCCAGCGATCCTGACTCCAGAACTCCATCTTATCCATGTTGCCGACAATCACCACATTATTGCAATCCTGATCGAGCCCGGCCCAGTTACGCAATGTCGGCGGCAGTAAAATCCGCCCGTGTTTATCAAGAGAGCACTCAACCGCACCCGACACATAAAACCGCTTAAACCGTTTCACTTCAGGTCGACTTGACGGCAAAGCCTTGAATTGAGTTTCAAGTTCACTCCATACCGCCCGCGGGTAGCAGTCAAGATAGCCGTCTAAAGCCGTCGTTACAACCAGATTATAGTCGTAGTCACGCAGCAGAATCTCCCGGAATTTTGCCGGGATATTAAGCCTTCCCTTGGTATCAAGAGAGTATTCGTAACGACTGATAAATGACATCTGAACGAAACCGCTCCCCACGGAGATGATATTATGACCCACAATTTACCACTATTACCCACCTTGATAGCCGCCATTTTCACCTTTGTCAAGAAGAAATAATAAAAATCTCATAATTTTTAACCGCCGCGATCTACCCCAATCAGCCATGACTTAATCTTCGACAACATTGCCGACAGACAATTACCGTAGCGCAAACATAAGATCCTCGGCACAGCGAATTTGCCGCACCGGCGATGAGTGTGCTAAAGAAGATGTTACGAGATAGAGGGGG
>JANTFH010000028.1 GCA_024763535.1 Thermodesulfobacteriota bacterium | reverse complement strand
AACCTTGACCAGTTCCGGGACAATATCACACAGGGTTACATCATAGCCTCCGTGGGCCAGGTAAGCGGCGACGATTGAACCGACCGGTCCGGCGCCGATGACGGCAAATTTTTTAAACTCTTTTTTCTGACTCATTATACCTCTCCTTAAGCTTCGCTGCTGTCGAGCATCCCGAAAGCTTGCGCTGATAATAGATTTTGCCCGGTTTTCTGTAAAATCTCAATGGCCTTGTCAATATCGGAAAAATTGAAAATCATGACCGCCCGATTATTGTTGAAGCCGCTGAAGGCGTACATGTAGCGGACACTGATATTGGCATCATTGAGGGGTTTCAGCACCTCGGCCAGGCTGCCGGCCTGATCCCTAATTTCGACCGCGACAACCTCATCGATGCGGGCCGGAAACTGTTTCTCCATCATAATCCGCCGGGCCTTGTCAACATTGGAAACCAGTAGGCGTAAAACCCCGTAATCAGCGGCTTCCGACAGGGTTAAGGCGCGCAGATTGATGCCGGCATCGCCTAAAGCTCGGGTTGTCTCCTGCAGACGACCGGGTGAATTTTCGAGAAAAATTGAGATCTGTTTAAGTTTCATAATCTACTCCTTTTATTTGGCGGCTTCCCGGACAGCCTTCAATTATAGTGCCATCAGGTCAAAGTTTGCTCCGGGCGAAAAACCTGGCCGAAACCGGAATTGAGATACCTTGAATTTGTGAAATTTAACCGCAGTCAGTTAAAAAATGATAGAATTTAATCTATTGCAGAATTTTACTTTCAAAGCAACGATAAATTGATTAGAATTGCAGATTTTCAAGATTATGGATAAATTTCTTTTTAACAGGCGACAATTTCCGTGTTGAAAACCACACTTTCCGGGGACGGCAGCCGGACACTCTATTGTGAGGCGGCCGGCGAACATTATCACTCGACCAAAGACGGGGCTTTCAGCGAAGCCCTCTACAAGCATGTTCTGCCGGCCTGGCAGTATCGCATCGCCGGCCGGTCTACGGTTACAGTTCTCGATATCTGTTTCGGTTTAGGTTACAACACTTTAGTTTTAATCTGGTATCTGCGGCAGCAGGGGTATGCGGGTCGTCTGCAGATATTTTCACCGGAACATGATCTTAAGCTGTTGCAAGGCCTGGCGGATTTTCCCTATCCGGAGGAGTTGGCCGCACTTTCCCCAATCATGAAAAAATTGGCGGAAAATCTTGCCTGTCGGGAGGCTGATCTGGCAATCGAGATTATTCCGACCGAGGCCCGGAGCTGGCTTAAACAGTTTAAGAGCTCGGTTGATATTGTTTTTCACGATCCTTTCAGCCCGGCCCGGAACCGCCAGCTCTGGACTTATGAATATTTTGCCGAATTAAGACGTATTGGCAGCGATGATCTGCTACTTACCACCTATTCCACGGCGACCGCGGTGCGCATGGGTCTTTTTGAAAACGGTTTTCATCTTTACGAAAACCGGCCCGCGGCCAAAGTCCGAAGCGCGACTTTGGCCTCACTGACTCCCCTGCCCCTGAATGAAATCGATATGGTTCTCAAACAGCAGCGTAATCCGGCCGCCGCCAGTTTGCGGGATTCAGGCTGAATCTTAGCTGAATCTTAAAGGATAATACCGTTTTGGAAAATGCGCTTGTTTTTTTAATCATTATAATGTATGAGGGGGCCGGCTTTTTAATTGTCAGTCGACAAAACACATAAACATTGCGGTGAACAACCTCTGCACTTTCCGGTTCATCGGCACACCAACTGAATGGAGGTTCCAAGAATGGGAGAAATTTTTAAGAATTCGTTGCTTGACAAAGAGTTGTCGGTAACCTGGGAGCTGGTACCCGGTCGCGGATCGGTTGAAAAAGGTCAGGTAGATCTTATCAAAAGCGCGGAAGCTGCGGCTAAATGCGGTAAAATTCACGCCTTGACGATTACCGATAACCCCGGTGGCAACCCGGCGATTTCGGCTGAGTTTCTGGGTCTTGAAGTCTCGAAACTCGGGATTGAGCCGTTGGTGCATTTTACCTGTAAAGATAAGAGCCGGAATGAGCTTGAGAACCTGCTTTATGGTCTCGGCCGGGCCAATGTTAATAATTTGCTGGTAATGACTGGTGACTATCCGGTCTCCGGTTACAAAGGTCGTTCCCGGCCGGTTTTTGACATCGATCCGATGCACATTCTCCAGATGATTACCGATATGAACAACGGTTTTGAGTATCCGGGGATGAAACCGGGCTCAACTTTAAAACTGCAGCCCTCTAATTTCTTCGCCGGGGCCGCCGTTTCTCCATTCAAAAAACTTGAATCGGAACAGATGGTTCAGTACTACAAATTGAAAAAGAAGATCGATGCCGGAGCCCAGTTTGTCGTCACCCAGCTCGGTTACGATGCGCGGAAGATTCATGAAGTTCTGCAGATCAAGAAAAAATACGGATTCAATGTTCCGTTTATCGGTAACATCTACATTCTGCCTTTCGGGGCCGCTAATGTCATGAGCAAAAACTTTATTCCCGGCTGCGTCGTGACCAAGGATCTGGTTAAAATTATCGACGGTGAACGTAAAGCCGATGATAAGGGTAAAGAGGCCCGTCTCACTCGTGGTGCCCAGATGTATGCCTTTATGAAGGGTATGGGCTTTGACGGCGTACATATCGGCGGCCACGGCATGAAGGTTGACGATGCCCTGTTCATTATCGAAAAAGGTGAAGAGCTGCTCCCGAACTGGCAGGACGAGGTCGCTAAATTCGACTTCCCGCAGAAGGGTGGTTTCTACTATTTCAATAAAGATGAGAAAACCGGCCTCAATACCGATGAGGAAGCCCCGCGGACTTCGCGTCCGGTTGTGCCGTTAAACTACAAGTTCTCCCGCTTGATGCATAATGTCTGCTTCGAGCCTAAGGGAGCACTTTTCGGTTTGATGACCGGCATCAGCAAGAGCGCTGACAAGGGCGGTTTCTTCCGTTTTATGGAGCATATGTCCAAGGTTGCTCTCTTTGAATGTATGGATTGCGGTGACTGCGCCTTAACCGATGTCGCATATGTATGCCCCATGTCGCAGTGTCCGAAAAACCAGCGCAACGGCGCCTGC
The DNA here is from genome assembly GCA_024763535.1 of Thermodesulfobacteriota bacterium. Taxonomy (GTDB): domain Bacteria; phylum Desulfobacterota; class Anaeroferrophillalia; order Anaeroferrophillales; family Tharpellaceae; genus Tharpella. The sequence continues at coordinate 24,771 of JANTFH010000028.1, read as the reverse complement.
GGCGGTAGTTTTGAAGGCTGGTGCGAAGTCTATCCGAACGAGAAAAAATGCGTTTGGGTGCAGGCTTACGACCGTCTCAAAAATTACAACGAAGAGGGTAAAATCGAAGACAACATGGTGCCGCCGCCGAACTGGGATTTCTTCCACACATCTTCCTGGGCCAACTACTTCTTAGGCCGCGACCATTCCGCCAAAAAAGCCGGAATTCAGCCGCCCCCGAAGAAAGACTGATCAACGCAGAACGCAGTCGTTAATAACGGCAGACGGGATGTAAACTCATAAGGTTGTTCTTTCCGGTAACTGTTTTCTCAACGGTTACCGGAGAGGGCGGCCTTTTTTTATTGAGGGTGGTACACGAGTTTGCAATTTGGGCACAATGAGGGCAGTGAAAGCAGGTATCAGAGCGCCCCGAAAGGTATAAACTCCAGACGGGGAATAAAATCAGCCGATATACCGGGTTGCAACATTACAGGATCGATTAAGGGAAATTCAGCATGGCGATGGAAACGGTTGACAGCCTGATTGTCGGGGGCGGCCTCAGCGGTCTTTACGCGGCGGCGCTGCTGGCCGCGAAAAATGAATCCATGGTTCTTCTTGAGGCCCGGGAGCGGCTCGGCGGCCGGATCTTAAGTCCTGAATATCAGGGATTTTTTACTGATCTCGGGCCCTCCTGGTACTGGCCTGACATCCATCCGCGCATGGCTCGGCTGATCTCTGATCTGGGACTTAAAGGTTATCGTCAGTTTGAAGAGGGCTATGGCCGCTTTCAAAATCCCGGCGGTCTGGTTCAGACCGTCAGGGGTTATGCGACGGAGCCTTTGTCCTGGCGTCTGGTCGGCGGCATGATGGCCCTGATTACGAAGCTGAGCGCGATGCTGCCGGAAAAAGCTGTTCGCCTGGAGTATCCCGTCTGCAATATCGAAAAAGCGGGCGGCGGGGCTTTAGTCAGTGTCGGTCAGCTGGAAGAAGAGCCTGTGGCCCGGTTTAAGGCCGGCAGGGTAATCCTGGCCCTGCCGCCGCGTCTGGCGGCATCCACGATTCTTTTCACTCCGGAACTGCCGGCCGATTTGACCCAGGCGATGCTTAAGATAGGCACCTGGATGGCCGGTCAGGCGAAATTTTTCGCTCTTTATGAAGAGCCTTTCTGGCGTGAGGCCGGTCTCTCCGGCCAGGCTTTCAGCCAGCGCGGCCCGATGGCGGAGCTGCATGACGGCTCGAATCGGGATCGAGCCCCGTATGGTTTGACCGGTTTTGTCGGTCTTCCGGCGGCCCAGCGCGGCGGCGAGCAGAGCCGGCTTATTGATGCAATCCTTAAGCAGCTGGCACAGATTTACGGGGCTTTGGCAACCCGGCCGAGTGCGGTTTTTTATAAGGACTGGGCTCGCGAGCCTTATACCGCCACCCGTCTCGATCAGCCGCCCATGTACGAACATCCGCTCTACTCTCCCCCGGCTCATCAGAGCTCCTTCTGGGATGGAATCATCCATTTCGCCGGCACCGAAACCGCCAGTCAGCACGGAGGCTATCTCGAAGGTGCCTTAGGAGCTGCCGAACGGGCCGTCAACTGAGGCTTCGGCTACCAATACTCCAAATACTCCACAAAAAAACCGGCCTTGTCAGGGCCGGTTGAGATTCTTCGGAAAGATTCAAGAGGGTCGGTCTGTGCTGCGACTCTATTTTACCTGGTCTAAAATGCCGTTGATGAAAGGGGCGGAACTTTTATCTCCGTAGGTTTTTGCGATCTCGATGGCTTCATTAATTGCGACCTTGAGGGGAATTTCATCGCAGTAGAGGATTTCGAAGATCGCGATTCTTAAAATGTTGCGATCGATATACGACATCCGGTTCAGTTTCCAGTTCAGTGAATGCTTTTCGATCTCCTGATCGATCATTTCCCGATTTTTGCGGACGCCGTCGACCAGTTTTTTGGTGAAATCGCTCTCTGCCTGAAGGTTGACCGGAGTGGAGGAGCGGCTTTTGGCTTTGTCTCGATCCCTGCACTCAAGCCGGCAGAGGTGGCAATCGCTCTCTACCACCCAGTCGTGCTCCCAGTAACGTATCATGGCTGTCGTTACCGTTTGGGGCCGGCCCAGCTCCAGCATGTAGAGGATCTGCAGCGCCGCCTCCCGGGCTTTACGTCGTTTGTTGGCCATCTTGTTTCGATTAAACCTGGCCCAGCAGATCGATCATCTCCAGCAGGGTGACGGTGGCATCCCAGCCTTTATTACCGGCTTTACTGCCGGCCCGCTCAATCGCCTGCTCAATCGTATTGGTGGTGAGAATGCCGAAAGCGATCGGGACGCCGCTCTCAATACTGGTGGTGGCGATGCCTTTGCTGACTTCGGCGGCGACATAGTCGAAATGGGGTGTTTCCCCGCGAATTACGGCTCCGAGACAGACAATTCCGTCATATTTTTTCGAATCGGCCAGTTTCCGGGCCAGCAGCGGGATCTCGAAGGCTCCGGGAACCTTGAACACCGAGATCTGTTCATCACTGATGCCGTGCCGTTTCAGGGCATCCAGGGCCCCGTCCTGGAGACGGTCGCAGATGAAGCTGTTGAAGCGGCTGTTGATGATTGCCACCTTGGCGCTGCTGCACTGGTTCAATGATCCTTCATAGTAGTTAATCATGGCATTTACCCTTCCTGAGTTTTCTTCTGTTCATCTTTATGTTCCGGAACCTGATCGAGCAGGTGACCCATTTTTTCCCGTTTGGTCTGCAGGTAGTCGAAGTTTGTATCATTGGGAGCGCACTCGAGGGGAACCCGCTCAACAATCTCGATACCGTAGCCCTGCAGGCCGACTATTTTCGTCGGGTTGTTGGTTAAAAGACGAATCTTTTTTATCCCCAAATCGACCAGCATCTGGGCCCCGACCCCGTAATTGCGCAGATCCGGTTTGAAGCCGAGTTCTTCATTAGCTTCGACCGTATCACGGCCGTGCTCCTGCAGGCAGTAGGCTCTCAATTTGTTGACCAGGCCGATGCCCCGGCCCTCCTGACGCATATAGAGAACCGCGCCCCGGCCTTCGGTTTCGATCCGCTGCATGGCGGTGTGGAGCTGGTCGGCACAGTCGCAGCGCAGCGAGCCCAGGGTATCGCCGGTAAAACATTCGGAATGAACCCGGACTAAAACCGGATCATCACCGGAGAGATCGCCCTTGACCAGAGCCATATGCTCAAACTTGTCGAGTTTATTTTCATAGACGATAATCTCGAACTCTCCGTAGCGGGTCGGCAGCTTGGCCCGTACCGCCTTGCGTACCAGGGATTCGGTCCGCATCCGGTACTCAATTATATCGGCTACGGAAATTATCGACAGGTCATGCTCTTCCGCGAACTTTTTCAGTTCCGGCATTCGCGCCATGGTACCGTCGTCATTCATGATTTCGCAGATTACTCCAGCCGGTTTCAGGCCCGCCAGCCGGGCCAGATCCATTGAGCCCTCCGTCTGGCCGGTACGGACCAGAACCCCGCCTTTGCGGGCGCGTAAGGGGAAAATATGACCCGGTCGGGCGAGATCATTGGGGCCGGTATGCTCATTGATCGCGGTGAGGATGGTGTGGCTGCGGTCGGCCGCCGAAATTCCGGTGGTAACCCCGCGCCGGGCCTCAATCGAGACCGTAAAAGCGGTTTCAAATTGAGCCGTATTTTCCGAGACCATCGGCGGCAGGTTGAGAAAATCGGCCCGCTCCTCGGTCAGCGAGAGACAGATCAGGCCGCGGCCGTATCTGGCCATGAAGTTGATGGCTTCGGGGGTCGCTTTCTCCGCCGCCATAACCAGATCGCCTTCATTTTCGCGATCTTCATCGTCAACCAGGATAACCATTTTCCCGGCTTTTATATCCTTTAAGGCACTTTCAATTTTAGAGATAACCATTAGATTAGATTTCCTGTGTATAATGTTTAACTGACGCGGGGATAATCTCCCTTTAGAATAGTAACTTGCAGTTTCCTAAACAAAGCCGTGTTTTTGTAAGGTCTCAAGGTTTAATTCTGCTGTTTTTGTATGGTCGGTTTCCTTCCGGGGACCGGCCAGTTTTTCGATATACTTGGCGACCAGATCGTTTTCCAGATTAACGGTGTCCCCGATCCGGCAGCGGCCCAGGGTTGTCTGCTGCAGGGAGTGAGGAATTACGGCCACCGAAAAACTTTTCGGCTTAAGAGCGGTTACCGTCAGGCTGATGCCGTCAACCGCAATTGAACCTTTTTCAATCAGGTAATGCATGATTCCGGCCGGGGCCTTGACGGTGAAGATTACAGCGTTGCCCTCATCCTCTCTGGCGGCCAGGATGCCGGTGTTGTCGATATGGCCGGAAACCATGTGACCGCCGAAACGGCCGTCGGCTCTCATGGCTCGTTCCAGATTGACCGGATCACCCCGTTTCAGAGCTCCGAGATTGGAGCGGCGCAGGGTTTCGGCCGAGACATCGAAGCTTACTTCCGGTCCGGCTATGCGGGTTACCGTCAGGCAGACGCCGTTGACAGCGATACTGTCGCCGAGCTTGATATCATCGAGAATAAGCTTCGCGGCGATTTTAAGTTCACCGGAACCGCTTGTTAAGCCGGAATTAAGGGTCGTGCCGATCTCTTCTATGATGCCAGTAAACATAGGTACTCAAACAGTTAAAGAGCAAAATAATCGTCTATATATAATTATAGTAAAGATTCGGGGCAACATATAGACGCGTATGCTGATTGAGTCAAGAAAAATCCTTCCTTTCTTGACAAGTCGGGTTATTTCGTTATAGGACAACGGGGAAGTGGAGAAATTATGTCAGAGGTACTTTACAGCGCCAGGGAACTAGAAAAAGTGGTGGCTGATCTGGCGGCGGAGATCGCCGCTGATTTTGCCGGCCAACCACTTTTGCTGCTCGGTCTTTTGAAGGGGTGCCACCCTTTTCTCGCGGATCTCAGCCGTCATTTAAGCCGCTATCAGGTGGAGCTTTCAGTTGATTATCTGCAGGCCAAAAGCTATATTGGTAAAGCCAGCAGCGGCCGGGTGACGATCAGCCCGCTCAATCCCGACGACTCCTTCTGCCGCCGGCGCCATGTCATTGTCGTCGATGATATCTTCGACAGTGGTCTGACTATGAAAGAGGTTATGGCCTGGCTCAAGGAGCGGGGGGCAGCGAGTGTTAAATCGTGTGTTCTGCTGCGTAAAACCGGGTGCAGCCGCGTCGTTATGGAGCCGGATTACCAGGGTTCGGTTATTCCCGACGCCTTTGTCGTTGGTTACGGACTCGATTATAATGAACAGTATCGCGAACTGCCGTACATAAAGATTTTAGGCAAGAATGAGCCGTAAGGACGCCTTAAGAAGAGAAAATATCATGATGAAAAAACCAGTTGGTCATCGTTTGGAGATATTTTACCGTGATCCCGGTCTCGATACCCGGGGTCAGCTGTTGCGGGATAAACTGAATACTCTGGATCTTGAGACCACGATTGACGATATCCGGCTCTCCGAGGTTTATACCCTGGAGGGTGAGTTCAGTCCGGCCCGGCTGCGGCAGGCGGCTGAGTTGCTCTCCAATCCGGTGATTCACGACTATCTGCTTGATCAGGCCCGGACCCAGGGTGCTGCGGACGCGGTTTTAGAGGTCGGTTTTCTGCCCGGAGTAACCGACAATGTCGCCCATACGGCCGCAGAAACCCTGGCCGATGCCTGGGGTGAAGAAGCCTTAAGTACCGATAAGGGCGTCTACTCAAGTACGATCTACTATATTGAAGCCCAAAATCTCAGTGACAGCGATTATCATCTTATCGGCCGTTTTCTGGCCAATGCTCTGATCCAGCGTCTGCACTGGAAGGAGCGTTCCGCTTATGTTGCCGATGCGGGTATGGATCTGGTTATTCCCCGGGTTAAACTGGAAGCTCATAAAGCGGTAAGCCGAGTCGAACTCGATCTGCCCGAGGTCGAGCTCGTCGCCCTCGGGAAAGGCGGGATAATCGATCACTATGATGCGGACGGCAGGCCCGTGCGCCGCGGCCCGCTGGCTTTGGATCTGGAATCGCTGAAAACGATTGCCGACTATTTCGCCCGGGTCGAAAAGCGGCCGCCGACCGATCTTGAACTCGAAGCTCTGGCTCAGACCTGGTCCGAACACTGTAAACATACGATCTTTGCCGCTTCTCTGGATGAGCTTAACGAAGGCCTCTATAAAACCTATATCAAGGGGGCAACCACCAGGATTCGGGCGGCACGCGGCGAGGATGATATCTGTGTTTCGGTTTTTGTCGATAACTCCGGGGGCATCATCTTTGATGACGACTACCTGGTTACGGATAAGGTTGAAACCCACAACTCACCTTCGGCTCTCGATCCTTTCGGCGGGGCGATTACCGGTATTGTCGGGGTTAACCGGGATACGGTCGGCTTCGGCCTCGGGGCCAAACCGATCATCAACCGCTACGGTTTCTGCGTGGCGGATCCGGCCGATAACGCGCCCCTCTACCGTTCTCCCGGCCGTCTTAATCAGGCCCTGCGGCCGCGGCGCATTCTCGACGGAATTGTTGATGGCGTCCGGGTCGGCGGCAACTGCTCCGGGATTCCGACAACTCAGGGTTTTCTGACCTTTCATCCCGGTTATAAAGGCAAACCGCTGGTTTTTGTCGGTACCGTCGGGCTTTTGCCGCGAAAAACCAAAGCCGGACGTTTAAGCCATGAAAAAGCGGCGCAGGCGGGAGATTATGTGGTCGTTTTAGGCGGTCGGGTCGGCCTTGACGGAATTCACGGCGCCACTTTTTCCTCCGAAGCTTTAAGCGGCGGCAGCCCGGCGACGGCGGTTCAGATCGGCGATCCGATTACCCAGAAGAAATTCTCCGACGCGATTGTCAAGGAGGCGCGGCAGTTAAATCTCTACAGCAGCATTACCGATAACGGGGCCGGCGGTATCTCCTGCTCGGTGGCTGAGATGGCGCGTGAGTGCGGCGGCTGCCGGGTTGAGCTGGAGAAGGTTCCGGTAAAATATCCGGGCATGGCGCCCTGGGAGATCTGGATCAGTGAATCTCAGGAACGCATGACCCTGGCGGTGCCGCCGGAGAAGTGGCCGGAGCTGGAAAAATTGATGCGAAGTCGCGGGGTTGAAGCCACGGTCATCGGCGAATTTACGGCCTCGGGCCGCTGCCGGGTCAGCTATAAAGGCGAGTCGGTGATGGATATCGATCTCGACTTTCTCCACGACGGCCTGCCGGACAAGCATTTAATCACGAAGGAGCGTCCCTCTGCCGCCAACGACGTGGTTCTGCCGGAAGCCGCGGATCTGGTAGTGACGGATCTTTTCTTAAAGATGTTCAAGCGGCTTAACCTGGCTTCGCACGCCTATGTTTCCACTCAGTACGATTTTGAGGTGCAGGGCGGTACCGTTCTGAAACCTTTGCTCGGCCGCAATCAGGTTGATGCTTTTGCGACGGTAGTACAGCCCCTGCCGGAATCGGAGAAAGGGGTGTCTCTATCCCAGAGTCTCTATCCGGCGATCAGCGATATCGATACCTATGCCGCCGCCGCCATGGCCATCGATACGGCTGTGCGTAATCTTATCGCCGTGGGCACGCCGCTGAAACGGATGGCCCTGCTCGATAATTTCTGCTGGTGCTCTTCCGACGACCCCGGGCGGCTTGGGCAGCTTAAAGAGTGTGTTAAATCCTGTTACGATACCGCGGTTGTCTACGGCACCCCGTTTATTTCGGGTAAAGACAGCATGTATAACGATTTCCACGGCTTTGATGCTGATGATAACGAGGTTGGAATCTCGGTGCCGCCGACGATTCTGATCTCCTCGATCGGGGTCGTGTCCAGGGTTGCCGATGTCCGCTCTTTCGCCTTTGTCGAAGCCGGTGATCTTATCTATCTGCTGGGCGCCTATCGGCCGGCTGATTACGAATGCGGCGGCAGTGAATATCTGGCCCTGCTGCGGGATGAGGGACTGGTAGCGGAGACGGCCATGGGCCGGGCTCCGCAGTTTTCCCCCACGACCCAGCTGCCCTTTTATCAAAAAGTGGAAAAGGTCGTGGCTGAAGCCGGATTTCGGTCGATTTATCCGCTGGCCCAGGGTGGGATTGCTCTGGCGGCCGGTAAGGGCGCTCTGGCCGAAGGCCTGGGTTTTGACTTGCAGGTTCCCGGCGGCGAACGTGCCGACCTCTTTCTTTTTAATGAGCATCCCGGCCGTTTTCTGGTTACGATTTCCCCGGAGCGGGCCCCGGAACTGGAAAAACTACTGGCCGAAAACTGCTGCCTGCAGCTGGGCCGGGTGCGTGATGATGAGCGGATTGTTATCACTCATAATAATGCGCTTACGGTGGAGACGACAACGACTGAATTGTTAGGTGCCTATCGCTCCACTTTTGCCGGTTTTTGATTATAAAAATCAAACTATCATGAACGACTCCATGTTTAATTTTACACATTAAGGTAATCCATAAGACTTCGTGGTATTATTGACATTCAGTTTTGCTGTTTTGAGGGAGTTGATGGTGAACGCATGGGTACTCATATTGGTTATGGTTCTACTGGGGCCGGCTTCTGCATACGGGGCAGAAACGGTAGCCTCTTCATCCAAAGCAGTTGTTGCTGCCCAAGCCAGAGAAAACGGCCTTATCTATTTTCACCAGGGATATTATCAGGATATACCGCAAGGGCGTCTCCGGGAGAGTAAAAAACACTTAGCTGCAGCAGAGAAAGAATTTCTTAAAGCTCTCACTTTACAGCCTGAAAACCTCGCGACCCATCGCTATCTAGCCCGACTATACTATGTTCAGAAAAAATTTCCGGCGGCAGCAGAGCGCTATTACCAAATTTTTCTCCTTAACCCAGATGATTTTGATGCTGCGCTGCTGGCCGCCTCGGCTTATGCCGAAGCCGGCAGTTATCCCGCCGCTGCCTCACTCTTGGAAGAGATTCGGGAAAGGGCCAGTGATCCGTTAATCCGGGGGGAAATCGATTCTTACATGGGAAAGTTGATGCGCCATGGCGAATCTCGCTGAACTGGGCCGGTGTCTGGCTGGTGGATTGCGAATTGGTTTACTTTTCGTTGCCTTTTGGGTTGGTTTTTTATGCGGACCATATAAAGCCGTGGCCGGTAATCCTGGCGGTGCTTGCTACTGTTCTTTAAATAACCGGGTTTTCTGGTTTATTCAGATTTCCGATCTCCATATCGGTATTCGGGGCAACCAAGACAGTCTCTACTTGGAAAAGATTGTCAACCAGGCCCGGAAGGTGATAGAGCCGGAGTTTATCATCGCCAGCGGTGACTTGACCGATTCAACCAATGGTAGCCTTTTAGGGGTTCCTGATGGCCCCTGGCAGGATGAATGGGACGAATATAGCGGTATTCTTGCGGCGGCCGGTATGACGGCTGATTTTTACTACGATATACCGGGTAACCACGATGCCTATAGTGACGCCGATTTTGCCTACTATTTGGCCAATTCAATTCAAGGACGGGCGACCGGTCAAACCCAGATCTCCTGGATTCGTGAATTTTCCTTTGGTAAGTATCAATTTTTGGGGGTGAATACTGCTGATCACAGTGGTGATCCCTTCAGTTTCGATTGGCCTTGGGGGGATTACGCCGGTCTTGACGAGGATGAGCTGGATTTTATAGAGTCTCGGCTGGCGGAGTCTCGGGATGCCGACCTGACTCTGGTGTTTGGCCATCATCCGGTTACCGATACTGGATATGATAACGATACCTGGCTTTTTTATGGGGCTCAGGAATTTGTGGGGTTGTTGGATGATTACGGCGCTTCCTTTTACGGTTACGGTCACACTCATCGTTTTTCCGAGACTATTTTTGCCGGTGATGACTATACCGGCCAGATGTCAGGTCAGGGTCTCTTTTACTTAAATGTTGCTTCATTGGGTGAATCTGACAATTGGCACTACGCGGTAGCGGCGATTGATTGTAATGGTATTTCATTGGTCAGCCAGTCAATTGACGATTGGCCGGTGGTACTGATTACGACACCGCTCGATCAATATCGGGGAGATGCGTTAAATCCATACGCCTACACGGTTCCTGCCAGTGCTTTTAATCCTCTGCGGGCTTTGGCTTTTGACACAGTTCCTTTTACTGAACCCGCGACAGCCCTGACCTACCGGATTGATAATACCGGCGAGTGGCTCGCAATGCAGCCGGTGGCCGGCCAGCCCCATCTCTGGGAAGCTACTTGGGATGCTTCCGGGCTGGATCCCGGAGATCATTTACTTAGCGTGCGGGCCCATGGTACAACCACAAGGAGTGACACGATCACTGTACGAGTGGCGGCATCGACTAATTTCCCTCCGGTGATTACAGGTCAACAGCCGGATCCGATTCAACTTTCGGAGGAAGACTCGTTGACTGTTGATTTAGCCGATTTGGTGGTAATTGATCCTGATAGTCAATATCCGGATGATTTTACCCTGACCCTCTATCCGGGCGAGCATTACCAGTTGTCCGGCTCAACTACGATTGTCCCAGAGGCTGGTTTCTCCGGTCTTTTGCTGGTGCCGCTAACGATTAATGACGGGCAGGACGACAGCCATCGCTTCCTGTTTAAGGTTGCCGTTACTTCAGTTTTCTATGTTGAATCCGGAGGGTCGGCAGATCCTTATGATGGTGTTGGTTGCGGTGGTGAGATTCCATGTTACAACACTATTCAGGCTGGTTTGGAGTCAGCCGCTTTGAGGCCGGCTGACTCCAGCACTATTGTGCGTGTGGCAACGGGAACCTATTCCGAAAGCCTGGATTTCTCCGTACCCGGCCAACTACTTCTGGAGGGCGGCTGGGCAAGCGATTTCAGTGTTCGGCCTATGGGCACTTTCTGCACGGTTAATCCCGGGGAGGGCTTGCTTACTTTGATGAAGGGTCAAATTGTAATTGACGGTTTGGCGATAGAGTAGCAGTAAAATTTTTATTGTCAACGGCTATGTACTTCCATACTTTTAGTGTTGAACGAAGGTTGTGTTTTTGTGCTTAATGTGGTTTAACGGGTCGGTTCATGGCGTTTCTTGAATCAGGTTTGAGTTACCATTTACTTTCGGCAATGCCGGATTAGGGGAGATTATTCATGGTTCAACCCAAGGTTCTACTGCTTACCGGTTACGGAATTAATTGTGAAGAAGAGACCGCCTACGCCTTTGAGGCTTGCGGCGCCCGGCCCAGGATCGTACATGTCAATGATCTGATCGGGGCTCCGCAGCAGCTGGCCGAGTACCAGATATTTGTTGTGCCGGGCGGCTTCTCTTATGGCGATGATACCGGTTCCGGCAATGCCCTGGCCAACAAGATGCGGCATACCTTGTGGCCGGAACTGATGGAATTTGTCAGTGCCGACCGCCTGGTTTTAGGTATCTGCAACGGTTTTCAGGTACTGGTTAATCTCGGGCTGCTGCCGGGCAGCCGGAAAAATGGTTTCGGTGAGCGTCGGGCGGCCCTGATTGCCAACTGTTCGGCCCGCTACGAGTGTCGCTGGGTAAATCTGGCGGCAGCCGGTTCCGAGGCCGTTTTCTTACGTGGAGTTGATTCTCTTTTTCTGCCGGTAGCACATGGCGAAGGCCGCTTTTTCGCTCCGCCCGGGACTCTGGCGGAGCTGCGAGAAGAGCGGCAGATAGCCTTGCGCTATGTTGACGCCGAAAAGCGGCCGGCGGCCGGCCGTTTTCCCTTGAATCCGAATGGCTCGGTTGATGATATCGCGGCGGTTTGTGCCGCCGAAGGTCGAATTTTCGGCCTGATGCCGCATCCGGAAAGAGCTTTCCGGCTTAACCAACTGCCTTCATGGCCGGAATTTTCAGCCCTTAATTCCGGAGTGAGCTGGGAAGCGGAAGGTCCCGGTAAAATTATTTTTGCAAATGCTGTTGACTATTTTTCCTGATTTAATGTAAAGGTATAAAATATTTTTTAGGCAACGGGTAAATCATTTGACGGCGGTTTTGAAAAGATAGGTTTTATCTGCCGCCGGAGGTTTGTTCTTTAACCGTATTTAATTAAGGAGAGAGAAGATGAAAAAGTTAATGTTGTTGGTTCTCTGTACAGCTCTGGCTCTGTTAATGGCGCCGAGTGCGTCGATGGCAAGAATCCAGTTCGTAACGATCGGTACCGGCGGGGTTACCGGTGTCTACTATCCTACCGGCGGTGCCATCAGCCGTATGGTCAATAAAAAATCGAAGGTCTACAACATGAAAGCCACGGTTGAATCTACCGGTGGCTCGGTTTTCAATATCAATGCCGTGTTGAACGGTGACCTGGAATTCGGTATCGCCCAGTCCGATCGTCAGTATCAGGCGGTTAACGGTATGAAAGAGTGGGAAGGCAAACCGCAGAAAAAGTTGCGGGCGGTTTTCAGTATTCATCCGGAGTCGATTACCCTGATTGCCAGTGATGAGAGCGGAATCAAATCTCTGGCCGATATGAAGGGCAAGAGAATCGGCCTCGGTAATCCCGGCTCCGGTCAGCTTGGAAACTCCCGTGACGCTTTGGCTCTGGTTGGCCTGAATGAGAAAAAAGATATCCAGGCTGAGTACATCAAAGCCGTAGAGGCGGCCAGCGCCCTGCAGGATGAGCGGATCGACGCATTCTTCTATACCGTCGGCCACCCTAACGGCTCCATCAAGGAAGCTACCGCCGGCCGGATTAAAGTTCACATTGTTCCGATTCCGGATGTTCAGTCTCTGATTGCCAAATATCCCTACTACGCCAAAGCTTTTATTCCGATGAAGTTTTATCCCAATGCAACCAATAAAGAAGAGAAAGTACCGACCTTCGGTGTGAAGGCCACTCTGGTAACTTCAGCCGATATCTCGGATGATATCGTTTACGCGATTACCAAAGAAGTTTTCGACAATCTTGAAGCTTTCAAGAAACTGCATCCGGCCTATTCGGTTCTGACCAAAAAGAATATGCTCGAAGGCCTCTCTGCTCCGCTGCATCCGGGCGCGGTTAAATACTACAAAGAAGCCGGCTTGATGTAGAGTCGAATTATCTGATTGTGACAAAATAAATAGCCGGCAGAAGGGTCTTGCGAACAGGACTTTTCTGCCGGTTTTAATTTAAACCCTCGGCTAGGTTCCGGCAATACCGGGGCCGGGAGGCTGGTTATGGCAGTGAAAATCACCATTCTTTGTGAAAATTCCGTCGGTATGCCGTTCGGCGGCATCGGCGAGCACGGTTTCTCCTGTTTTATCGAAACCGCTTCCGGCAGCTATCTCTTTGATACCGGCCAGGGTCTGGGGCTGGCGCAGAATGCGATGGTGCTGAAAAAAGATCTGGCCGCGGTTAAAGCAATTATGATCAGCCATGGTCATTACGATCATACCGGGGGTCTGCCCCAGGTACTGCAGCAGTGCGGCAGGGTGCCGGTTTACGGTCATCCGGAGATGTTTATCGAACGTTTCTGGGGTGATGCCCGGCGGGCTATAGGGATTCCTTTCCGGCGTACTTTTCTGGAGTCATTAGGGGCGGATTTCAAATTTTCTCGGGAGATGGTCGAAGTCGGACCGGGTCTTTTTTTGACCGGTGAAATTCCTCGGCATACCACCTTTGAGGTGGGCGATCCCAATATGGTGGCGGTCAAGGCCGACGGTAACGAGATTAAACCCGATCCGATTAACGACGACCTTTCACTGGTGATAGATTCCGACAAAGGCCTGATCGTGATTTTGGGTTGTGCGCATGCCGGAATGGTTAATATTCTCGATCATATCATGGATAAATTTTCCCGGGACAGGATTTTTGCCGTAATCGGCGGCACCCATCTCGGTTTTTCCGGGGAGGAACAGTTCACCGAAACCCTGAAAGTTATTGATAAATACAGCATCGAAAAGCTGGGGGTATCGCACTGTACCGGGCTCGAAAAGTCGGCTCTACTCTATGCCCGCATGCCGGAGCGTTTTTTCTTTGCCTGCGTTGGTGCTTCTTTAGAAGTATAATTTATTGTCACATCATAAAACTAAAGCAAATAGTGCGAAGATATTGCTGCGCCCGCTCCCGTACAAACGGGATTTGGGACTGATCTAAAGCGAAGCGTTGCTCTGTCCCCCGACATAGCGGGGCGCAGCGAACTTTATCATCACCATTTGTCTGACTTGGCGCCGAAGCGCTGAGAAAAACCCGCATCAGGTAGATATTATTTTGAAAAGATTTAATAAAATAGCTGAAAAATGCCGGGCCGGAGAACGGTTGTCGGCAGCCGATGCCCTCTTTCTCTATGAAGAGGGCGATTTTTTTGCGCTCGGAAAACTTGCGGCCGAGGTCAACCGCAAACTCAACGGCGATACGGTTTTCTACAATATCAACCGGCATATCAATCCCACCAATATCTGCGTCAATCAGTGCCGCTTCTGTGCCTACAGCAAACTCAAGGGTGAAGAGGGTGCTTACGAGCAGTGTATTGAGGATATTCTGAACGAGGTCAAAGAGGCTGAAGCTTATGGTATCCGGGAATTTCATATTGTCGGCGGCCTTCATCCCGACTGGCCCTTCAGCTACTATCTCGATCTGCTGGAGAGTCTTAAGCGGGAGCATCCTGAGGTCGTGATCAAGGCTTTTACCGCGGTCGAGATCGACTATTTCGCCAAGATCAGCGGGCTTGAGATTCCCGCCGTATTCACCGCCCTGAAAAAGGCCGGCCTCCAGGCGATGCCCGGGGGCGGGGCCGAGATTTTAAAACCTGAGGTTCGCAATCGGATCTGTCCTGAAAAAATTTCCGGAGCCCGTTGGCTTGAGATCATGAAACTGGCGCATGCCGCCGATATTCCGACGAACGCGACCATGCTTTACGGCCATATCGAAAATTTTTCCGACCGGATCGACCACATGGAAAAATTAAGAAGCCTGCAGGATGAGACCCATGGTTTTCAGGTTTTTATTCCCCTGGCCTTTCATGCTACCAATACCGATATTCGGAAAAAAGGTGAAACCTCGGCTATTGATGATCTCAAAACCCTGGCGATCGCCCGGCTCTATCTCGATAACTTTCAGCACATCAAAGCCTACTGGGTCATGCTCGGCGAAAAGATTGCCCAGCTGGCACTGCTTTTCGGGGTCAACGATCTTGACGGCACCGTGGTTAAAGAGCGCATCACCCATGCCGCCGGGGCTAAAAGTGCCGCCGGTTTAAGTGAGGCCTGTATCAGAAACACCATTCTCCGGGCCCGGCGCCGGCCGGTCGAGCGCGATACCTTTTATCGGCGGGTGAAAGATGCTGAGGGAGGTCGAAATGAGTGATACAAGGCTTGATCGAAAACAGGCGCTTAAATTATATTCAGATTGTGATCTCCTGGAACTCGGAGAGATGGCCAACGCCCGGCGCTATGAGCTCCATCCGCGTCCCGAAGTCACCTTTGCCATTGACCGCAACATCAACTATACCAATATCTGCGAATGTCAGTGCCGCTTCTGCGCTTTCTATAGGAAGCCGGAGGATGAAGAGGCTTTCCTGATTGATAATCCGACCCTGCATGAGAAGATCGCAGAAACTATTGAGCTTGGCGGAACCCAGATTCTGCTGCAGGGCGGTCTCCATCCCGATTTGCAGATAGATTACTATCTGGGCCTTCTGAAAACCATTAAAGATGATTTTCCCACCATCCATATTCACGGTTTTTCGCCGCCCGAGATCGCCCATATCGCCAAATGTTCCGGGCTCGATCTGGCGACCACCTTAAAAGAACTAAAGGCCGCGGGTCTGGGCTCAATTCCCGGCGGCGGGGCCGAGATTCTCGATGACCGGGTGCGGACCGCCATCAGCCCCAACAAGATCGGCTGGCGGAAATGGCTGGAGGTCATGGAGGAGGCTCATAATCTGGGCCTAAGAACGACCGCGACCATGATGTTCGGCTCCCTGGAGACTCCCAAGGAGCTGATTGAACATCTTTTCCGGGTGCGGGAGGTGCAGGATCGAACCTCGGGCTTTACCGCCTTTATCCCCTGGAGTTTTCAGCCGGATAATACCGATTTAGGATGTGAGGTTGAGCAGACGGCAACCGGAGTTGACTATTTAAGGGTGCTGGCTCTCTCGCGTCTGGTTCTCGATAATATCGACAATCTCCAGGCCTCCTGGGTGACCCAGGGTACAAAAATGGCTCAGGCAGCCCTCTATTTCGGGGCCAACGATTTCGGCTCAACCATGATTGAGGAGAACGTGGTCGCCGCCGCCGGAGTACACTTCTCAATTTCGTTGGAGGAACTGGTAGACACTATCAAAGAGGCCGGTTTCAAAGCGATCCAGCGCGATACCCTCTATAACTTAATCAGAGAGTATTAATATCTCATAGGTGAACCCGACCTACCCGGGGCTAAGATGAAGTACAAGAAACGTTGAAAGTTTTGAAGTGCGACCATTTACGACCGTCCTCACTGACTTTTCGGAATACGCAAATATTGGGTATATTGGTATAAACCTCAATAAAATCTGAGCGATTAGCACGTATGAAGGCAACTACTGTCTGGATACTACTCATCCACATATCATCAAAGACGATATGACCATTAATTGCGGTGAGCGGTGCATACAGATAGAAATCCACGAGCACATCATCGAAGCGATGATTGCCATCGATAAAAATAAGGTCGAATGTAGAATTAGATCGAGCAAGATCAACGGCGACTCTGTCGGAGCGCTCTTCAATAAGTCGGAAGCTCGAATTCGAGTCCTTTGTGGGAGCAAGTTCCTGGGCATGTGTCAGTCCAATGCCATGCCAGAGGGAAGATTGCAATGGATCAATGCTTATATGGTGACCAACCTGTTTCTTGGCAATAGCAGCAAGAAAGAAGATGGTGCTATAGCCATACGCCATACCAATTTCAAGAGTTGATTTGGTTCTGTCGGACATGCAAAGCTTGTAAAGCCACATCCCTTGTGCCGCAGAAATCTTGGTGTCCTCGTCAATGGGATGTGGTTGACCATCAGTGCCGAGCTGTGGTTCTACGCGATACATTGATAGTAAATGAGAGCGAAAACGCGGATTAAGAGCGGCGAGGAGCTCTTCGTAACCAGCCTCCGAAGTGGTACAATTGAGTTGGCGACGCATCTTGATCTCAAAGGTATTCAAAAGACGAATGATAAATATTTTTGCAAAGTGTTTCAATGCTCGTAGCTTTGTTTTCATGTTTTCTCTCTCTGTATCAGATCTTCGATAATTGAACCATTCGATCAAAATCCTTATATTTTTTAGATAATGACGTAAACGAGCCGCAGTCAACCAGCTTCTGGTCGTGAAAATAAAGTATGCGGTCGCATTTCTTAAGCGTTGACAGACGATGGGCGATAGCGATGATCGTTCTATCTCCTTTGAGATAATTGATAGCTTTCGTGATTTCCCCTTCTGTAGGGATATCCAGAGAAGAAGTAGCTTCATCCAGCACAATAACGTCGGTGCCTTTGTAAAGCGCACGGGCGATGCCGACCCGTTGTTTCTGCCCCCCGGAAAGACGGCGGCCATTCTCACCCAATAACGTTTCAAGTCCTTTCGGAAGATCTTTCATTTCAGCATACAGTTGCGCATCCTTAAGGGCGCTTTTAACTCGGGAAAGATTAATCAGGTCATCGGCAACACCGAATGCAACATTTCTGATTACCGTATCATTGGTAATATATACTTGCTGGGGAACGTACCCGAGAAGTTTTTGCCAGCCATATATATTTTCACAGGTCAAGGGTACGCCGTCAATGCAGATTTGCCCTTCAGCTGAAGACAAGAGCCCCAATAATATATCGACAAAGGTTGTTTTCCCCGCTCCCGACTTGCCGACAATGCCGATAAATTCGCCTTTTTCGATTCGCACATTTATATTTTTGAGTGCCGCTCGCTTAGCTTCAGGATAAATGTATGACAAGTTTGTTATCACAATTTCTGAAGAGAAAGAGATCTTCTTGCATCCAGATTTCAGGGAACGATTTTGGTCAGCCCTAAGATATTCTCTCCACATAGGACTTTTTATTTCATCCAGAAGAATTTTGATGGAGTTCTGCGAGTTGTTGATTTGCTGCAAACTTTTTAAGATACGATTTACAATAGTCGAAGTTCTAAATAATATTGCCGCGAGGATACCCAGTGAAGCAATCATCGCCGGTTTATCTCCAAAATTGGAGTGAATTACACCAAAGCACATTATAACCACACATAAAATTGCACTTATTTCAGTTGCTCGTGGAGGAAGCTGACGATAAAACATTGTCCACATATCATTTTCTATAGTCGACCGATTCACTTTATTGAAACTGTCCAGGAAAAACTGTTCGCACCCCAGAACTTTTGTCTCCTTAATGGCATAAAGCCCCTGAAATATATTCTTATGCTGTTCTGAGATCAGACGATTTTTCTCTTCACCCAAAGCCGAAACTTTTTGTTTCAGGAATAAATACTGCCCCATTGAAGAGATTAACAAGACCAAAGCAGTTATGACCGTAAAAAATAAATACTTATCAAGCAAAAGAGAAAGTATAACAAGACCAACAACGCCATTTGAAACCAGCATAAACCCCTGAAGAATAAAGTTGTTCAAGGAGTCCAGAACCAGAGTGCTGACATTACGAATAATTGTGTCTGAAGTTTTCAAAAGATGCAGTTCATATGGAGAAAGCAGGTAGAATCGCATCAGTGACATACTGATATCAATCTTCCATTCACGCAGGAATCTATTTTGCCAAAAATAATAAAAAAGCAAAAAGACGTTCTTTAAGACAAAGATAACAACTATCAATGCTCCGACAAAAAAAGCCTGCTGCAAGACCGTGGTGACATTGCATGACTGCATCAGATTGTAGAGAAAGTGATACTTGCTGATATTTTCAGGATGAACCAAGATGTGGATAAAGGGCAGCAACAACAACAAACCGGTAATCTCAAGCGCTCCGGCCACAGCGGCGCCGGCGATGATAAAAGGGATATATCTTCTATATCCCTTGCCGAAATACTTAAAAAAATCTAGAAATACTCCTAACATGAAAGCACCGGTTGCACTATCTATTATCCTAGGCCATGTTTAACAGCATGAAAAATATATTGTGAGGACAACTACCACACCAGAAGTTTAAAAATCGGTTCAATGCATTTTCCAAGAAACACTCCTTTTTATTCTTCCAAGCCTTCTGCGTACCTCCAATAGCATATCCTTAATCGTCCTATCTTCTCTGTGAGAAACCAGGCTGGTGGGTTTCGGCTGGTGGGGGGACAATAACTCAAAATATATTTTTTCATCCTCAAATATAGGATCCTGCATAATTTTGAGGTAGTCATGATAATCAGGATGCTCCGGCATCCAAATGGCATGATCCACATAGTCCTCTAAGGAAGAAAATTCAGAGTGAAGAAAAAAAGGTTGAACAGCATGAAACGTTATAGAATCTACACCAAGATCATTGGCCATTTGCGCAAAAGCTTTCATTTCACGAAAATTTCGTTTCTGAACCACATAATCAAGCCTGAACTGACCTTTGATCTTTCTTGTTTTCCGCAATTCTGCAATGAATCCAAGATTTTTCTGCAATACCGACCAGTTTCCCCCTCTTCGCACGATCTTGTAAGTTTCTGCCGTTGCAGCATCGCAGGATACAATGACATCATTGAAGTTTGACTGTATATTATGAAGCCTGTCCCAATTTTGAGGGTTAAAAAGCAAACCATTAGTTTGAAAATTAATCATCAATTTGGGGTAACGGGAACCATCAATATTTTCTAATAATTCAAGGTAAAGCCTTGAGGCAAATGGATCACCAATCCCCGAAACATTGACAATCGCCCAATTGTCAATAGGCTTACAGGATAATTGGTATAGTATCTTTTTCTGGGCTTTCCTTTTTTTCTGAAAATCATCACCATGATCCAGCTTGATTATTTTTGAACGACAACTGGGACAACTTATATTGCAGGATTCATCATAGCTGAGTTGATAAAACTTCGGCGTAAAGCCCATAGTGATATTATACTTCAAAATATCTCTTATCTCAGGGGTTGACACTTCGGTATGATTCCAGGTCATACTTCTTGAAGAAAGAATATCGTTTTTCTTCGGAAGAAGTTCCAACTGAAGGAAATGACATCTTTTTTGATCACAGAATGCAAAGCTGCCATCAAGAACCGACTCCCTAATAAGTTTTGCTCTCTCCGAATTATATATCTCATATAAAGAAGCATCATCAGCCAGGTTTCCTACTGCTTCAGGAAGCCAGCCACCGCAGGGACATAAGCCGACACTGAGATCGTTACGAATCTCAATATGAGACCACGGATATGGACAAAAATAGTGGGAGTTCGAAAACCGCTTTTCAGATGATTGGTAGCTACCGGGTTCCACAACAGTAAACTCCTCAAAATGAACCTATTTTTTTAATTTACCGGATGTCTTGATATGATCGTGAGCATCCCGGTCTGCAATGGGAAGTCTAAGCAAAATGCTATCGACCAGGGCCTTTGTCGGCACGTTTTGAAAATTGAGCCAATTGTCCTTCCTGACCTGTTCATGATTAACCAGGGTTCCTACAGTTCCGAGACAATAGGCACATGCATTTAACGGTTTTCCCTCTTTAAAAAATGCCAAGGCCTGTTTTTTGAATCGCCGGGATGAGGTTATTTTCAAACCATCCGCAAATGGATTGTTTTTTATCTTAGGTATAACTCTGGGTAGATATATGGATTGCGGACATCTGAAAAGATGCCCTTTATAGACAACGTGGCAGCCCCATAGGTTTGCCCTCTTACATGATTTAAAGATACTCCGGATCAGTTGCTTATCCTGAGTTCCATGCAGGCTGAACTGATTTTGAAAGTAAGGATAATAGAATACACTGAACTTGGTTGAAAAAGATTCCGCCCGCTTTTTAAAATATTCCAGTGTCTCTTTTGAAAGGCTGGTATCCGGGTATTGAGAAATCTCTATCTCATCAATTTTATTTAGCAATTCGTCAGAAACTCGTGACAATAGAGTACCGTTGGTTACGAGTAATATGCGTTCGCATATATCACTTTCTCTAACAATTTTTGTAATGTATGCAAGTTGGGGATGCAGCAGGGGCTCCCCTCCGATAAGTTTAACTTTACGAAACAAAATACTTTTAGATAATAGAGCTAAGTCGGTTTTCAGTGAATCCGGCGATTGAAAACGTTCTTCCATGACCGGGGCAAGATGATCACAGGTTCGGCAGCACAGGTTACAGTGATCGGTCACCATAATTTCCAGAGCAGTATCGGAAAACAGCCTCCCATCGGCCTGAAACCAATATCTTTCCTTCTTTCGGCGCTCATTTCTGATTTTCGCGAATCTCGTTTTCAGTGCTTCCGGTATATCCTTAAACGAGGAGATTTTCAATCTGGTGCGAATATAGCTTGGGAATGACCATAATCTGTATAGAGAATGTGTATTTCTTTTCTGTTTACTGTGCCTGAACCAGGCTCGAAGTAACAGCATATCAATTCGATGAGCCGGGATATATCTGCTTTCCAACTGGTATTCCAGTTTCTCATTCAGAGGTACTTTCCGGTGAACCAAAGCGGTTACAAACGCCTCGGGCATTTGAATCTCAAAATTACTCCTCAAAAAGAGTATGCCCTGTTGCAGATTGGTTAAATAAGAGTACTCCTTGCCAAGAGTTATAAGCTTATTCCAATCTATACGCTCTCCATCATTTTCAATTATCTTAAAGGCATCAGCTATCCAGCGGAGAGGAGGCAAAGCATTGAACTGACTGCCGTGGACAATGGTATGAAAGAGCTGTTCCGTCGGCCCCATTATACGGGTATCAATCCCCTGAATGGTTATTGGTTCCGCCGTTTCCCAGAAGTGCGTTTCGGCCCCTTCCCAGGTGGCATCCCACAGAGGGGTCCAGTGGAGATCACACTCATTACCTTTTGCATCTACAAATTCTACGCTGTGAAGATTCTTCTGTACCGATGGGTCTGTAATATCGTTATTATTTAAGGATTTCCAGCCATTGGCCAACATAACTGAAACCGCCTGCTGTAAAGACCTTCTGGGTACCAATATATCAACATCGTTCATGGGCCGCAGGGCAGGCCGTTTGTAATAGCCATATATCAATGCCCCGCCCTTAAGCACAAGCGTATCCACTTCATTGAGACTAAGCAGACGCAGCAAATCGGTCATAGATTTGAGCAGAATCTGGTTTTTACACCAGTGGTAGCGGGATATACCTTTGAGTTTTCCCAGTTCTACCTGATGAACAGCGTGTTTCCGGAGGTTTTCATAAAGTAGAGGAATAAGTCTGAACGACGCACTTTCGATATCATCCAGATCAACCTGTTTCCTCCATTGTTGAAAGTTGTCATAGCAATCCTGTCCTGGACAAAGAGCTGCTTTCAACAATAAAATCTGCTGTTCATCGGGCAGGTTGTCAGTAGAGGCTAATATCGTATTATTTATCAACGACACTGGGCCAACCGTCCTCATTTACCTCATGAACCGGATCGAACGTAAGAATATCCTGAATATCCTCATATTTTTCTATCTGAAAAGACTTTAGTTCTTGCTTTTCTCCGGAAAACAGAGAAAGTTTTCCCTCATCTCCGGTGTCTACATCCCGTTCCACAAAAAGTTTCTCATTTTCAAGATGAGTCAAGACCCCTTCACAGCATTTCGCCATACTATCTCTGTCGCTTTCATATCGTTCGAGCAGCCACATCAAAGCGTTTTCAACATTTTTCGCACGCAATAGAGCGACAACAACATCACCGGCAATCCTGTCCAAAGTGTAATAAAATCCCTCTCGAAGCTGAAGAAAAATAATCTCATCCTCATACTCTTCGTAAACCACATCACTGTCAGCAATATCAATCAGATAAATATTCATAAACAACCCTAATTTTCTAAGCAGTTAATTATATTACTATTTTACCGTTTTTTCAATTGTACGCTTTCTGTCAAGCGCCTTCTTAAATACTTTTAAAACATTTAGCTCCACAAGGTTCTTACCTTCCGTCATATTTCCAGAATGTCGCCGAACGATAACCGTTGCACAGTTAAGCTGTTTTACCTTTATATTCAACTCATTGGCCCGGTTGAACCAGTCTAGATCCTCACCAAAAAGCAGTTCTTTATCAAACAGTCCTACCCTGTCAAAGACGGACCTTCTGAAAACTGTTCCTGTAATATAGTTTGGGAAACACTCTGCCGGATTTCCGAAATACTCGAATTTCCCCGATGAATGATTGTAGTAAGCCAGTTGAGCATAACCTTTTACCACATCAGCACTTTTATCATTATGAAGCTCAGTTACAAGGTATTCCAGCATATTGTCCGGCCAAAAATCATCACTGTCCAGAAAACCGATGTAATCGCTCATACTGTTTATGATTCCACGGTTTCTTGCTTGCGCCGGGCCCACATTATGCTGCTTAAAGTAGCGTATATTCCCATTAAATCCGAGAACTGCTTCTTCGGAATTATCCTCTGACCCATCATTTACCACTATAATATCAAGCTCGGGATAATTTTGGTTGGTTATATTTTTTAATGTTTCGGCAATAATTCTTTCCCGGTTGTAAACTGGAACAATAACGCTTAAGGATGGTAAGTATTTACTTTCAGCATCACCTTTATTGAGACTGGTTTTAGCTGTAACCGGATGCTTAATAAACTCTTTTATCGTGGTTATGAGTTCCTTTTTGTCAAAACCTAGCTCTATACAGAATGACGGTAGTTTTTCGATAAGATTTTCAATAAATGTATAGGTCGCATTGCCTGCATAGGGTAATTGAGACACGGTGGTAAAGCTTGCTGCCCGTTGAATTTCCTTGTTGTTACGAGAGGCATATATCTCTGTTTTTTTCTTATTTCCAACAACAGTTGCCAACACCCCTTTCAATTTCATACTTTCGGGTACCTGATTTTTTCTTTCAGGGTAAAGTTGATAAATTGTTTTTTCCGGCCCATTTCCTTTATGAACTATAAGGTTCTTTAATGATGGAAAAGAATCCTGGTTATCATTATTGACTTTGGCACTACTATATATTGGATACACTCGCGGCTCAGGGTGCAGTTGGGTGACTACATAATCATCACCGGCAAAATCCATCCCTTCACAAAGTCCCGTTAAAGCCGTAGTCGATTTGCCGCTACCGCCGGCACCGGTAAGTAAAATCGCACCGTCCTCGGTTCCAACTGCGGCAGCATGCAGGAGTTGGCGATCACTTATCTCCATACACCAATGAAGCAATGTTCTTAGTGGAGCAGCTGTTGACCAGTAGGGGAGATTTTTCGGCGATTCAACCCAGAATATGCCGAGATTTTTTTCACGATCAAAGAGATTAAGGGAAAATTCTCCATAATTAAAAGCAAAACGATAACGTGATGAGTTAAATCCCCAGATATCCCCACGGTCAGTAAAATTGCCCCGATCAGTCGGTGGAGGAAGCATAGTAGTTCCTGTTGTCGTGCTCTCCCAGATGCACAATGTAAATTCAGGGACGGCATCCTTTAACTCTATGGATAGAAGATGTGATAAAGCCGGCAAAAGATGTTCTTTACATTGCTCGCTGCTGAAATCTAAACGTATATGAATACCCGCGAGAACGATATCAACTTCTGATGAAGATGGAGATTTTGACTTTGCAATATTAAAGAGAGTCAGGGTTTTGGAAAAATATTCCGCCTGAAATTCTTCTGATACTTCAACCTGTTTCATAATCTTTTTAACTCTTAATTTTTTTATTACGCATTCGATCCAGATGGGCCTTTATAACCCCGACATGCTGCTTTTTTTTATCCTTATTTAGATACCCGGAATTATTCGGATGGACTCTACGATATAACAAAACATCCGGCAATATTTCAATTTTC